>JABUTA010000324.1 GCA_021443845.1 Parasporobacterium sp. | reverse complement strand
GAAGATACCTTCTTAAGAAGGCCTTCGATCCCAACGAGGCGAGAAAGTACAGACAGGAGAAAGCGGCTGCAAACGGATACTCCAAGAATGATACAAGCAGGGGAGCCAAGGGCAACAAGGGTAATAACAAGATGAAGAAGCGCACCAATAACGCTGCACCTGTGGAGCCTGTAGAGGAGCAGCCGAAGAAGAAGGGCGGCTTTAAGAAGCTGAACTAGCCGGAACCGGTCGGGACGGACCGTAACAGTGACATCTCCTGCAGAGGCTCGCGGACACTTATGTGAAAATGTCCACGAATCACGGACACGTGTCAGAGCATAGAAAAATGGCATAAAAATAAAGGATTTAAAGGGCGGTTTGAGAGACCTTCAGGACCGCCTTTTATAGTGCTCAAATGTAGATGTATCAAGGGTTTCAGGGGTTATCTGCAAATAACAAACAGCTTCCGGATTGCATTAAAAAAACGCATAAATATCATACGTTTTTTTCGCCCAAATATTTGAAAAATGACATCCTTTGTGTTATTATCTTCACGTGGTTTTCACAATGTGCGTAGCATTATGTGAAAATAACTATAATAGTTATAACTAAATTTTAAAGTATTTAGGGAGAGAAAAAATGGCAAATACTAAATCAACAAAGTTACCATTTGGCTTCTTCGTATGCGCTATGACTTTCGCTTTCGAGAGACTGGCATACTATGCAGCTAAGTGGGGTCTGGCTATCTTCATCGTAGCTGAGGTAGCTAACGGCGGACTTGGTCTTGACCAGACTGTAGGTCCTCTGATGTCATCCAACCTGGTAGCATTCACATATATCACACCTATCATTGGTGGATATGTAGCTGACCGTTGGGTATCACCAAGACTGCTCGTTCCAATCGGCGAGATTCTGATGGGTCTCGGTTACCTCTGCGCATGGAAGGCTAACGGCATCGGTATGATGTGGGCTATGATTATCCTGGTAGCAATCGGTACAGGCTGCTTCAAGGGTAACGTTTCCGGTATCAACGGACGTCTGTTCCCTGCTGATGACGAGGCAATGCTGAACGAGGTATTCAACTATCAGTACATGTTCGTAAACATCGGTTCCTTCTGCGGAACTTCATTCCTGTCACTGATTGCCGGTATCTACGGATATCGTATGCTGTTCCTGATCTGCGGAATCTTCCTGTTCATCGACTGTGCTTGGTGGATCTTCGGAATGAAGTCCTTCGGAGATGCAGGTAAGCTGCCTTTCAAGAAGGACAACAGAAATGCTGCTGCAGAGGATGGCGCTGTTGCTGATGACGACGCTCCACTGACTAAGCTGGAGAAGAACAGAGTTGTTGCTATCTGCATCGTAACAGTATTCTCCGGAATCTTCTGGCTGATCTGGTACATGGTTTACATGCCAATCTACTACGAGTTCGGTCCTGTTTCCGAGGCTGGTCTTGGATGGGCTAACTGGAATATCGGTTCATTCACAATGCCTACAGCATGGTTCGACTCAGCTAACGCTCTGCTGTGCATTATCCTGTGCCCAATCTTTGCTAAGTTCTGGATTTACATGGCTAACAGACCTAAGGGCGACTGGGGTATGTTCACTAAGACTGCTATCGGTATCATCATCCTGGGTATCTCCACTGCATGCATGGTAGTAGCAGCTATCCTGTCAGGCCAGAGTGCAGAGACTCCAACAGGTATCTGGATCATCCTGCTGGTAGCT
>JABUTA010000323.1 GCA_021443845.1 Parasporobacterium sp. | reverse complement strand
GTACAGCCCCATCCTCAGGATATTCCTGATCACAGGCTTCATCTTCCTGACCGGGGTTCTGGAATATGCATCAAGTACATAGTCAAGGTAAATGCATTTTTCAAGGACGCCCATATACAGGCGGTTCAGGAAAGCCTTATCCTGATATGAAAGCTCATATTCAGATAAAGTCTCGTTTAAAACAATATGGCTGAACCTCCCTTCGTCAAGGGTACGGTTCAGCATATTAAGTACTGTATTTCTTATATTATCTGTCTTCATTTCGTATTATCACTGTCCGAATACAGTTCCTGCAACAATCTTCCTGCCGCGGAGGAATTCGTCCATGGTCATGCGTTTCTTTCCCTCGATCTGGACTTCGTTAGGCTGCAGGAAGCCGTCGCCGGTCTTAATGATGATCCTGTGTTTATCAGAATATACTACTGTTCCCGGTTCACAGCCTGCAGCACAGGCGCAGCCTCCAACCCGGCTGAATTCCGTATCGTCAAGCACATCCGCATCCCATATCTTGAAGGTCTTTCCTTCGAGAGCTGTAAATGCCGACGGCCACGGAATGCACGCCCTGACCTGCCTCTCAATGGCAGCTGCAGATGAACTGAAATCAATGATGCCTGCTTCCTTCGTTATCTGCTTAAGATAAGTTGCCTCTTCTTCGTTCTGGGCCACCGGAGTGATCGTTCCGGCCTTAAGACCTTCCAGAACTTCAAGTATCATGTCCGCTCCCTTTCCCACCATAATACTTTATTGTGCTCAGTGGGCACCGCTTTTCCGAAAAGTTCCCACCATCGCCTGCTGCAGGTTCGAGTGGGCAGGACTTCGAAAAAAAGTGCCTACTAACGGCTTATACAAGCGTGAGTGGGAAGGAAATTGCAAAGAAAATGCCTACTCTGATCGGATTATGAACAGAGTAGGCAGATATATGTGTAAATTTGGCTGAATGTATGCCCACTTGACTTGCATATGATACAAAGTAGGCAGTTTTTCAAAATGTCGTGCCCACCAGAGTCATATATTGATATGAGTAGGCAGTTTTTTCAGATGTCATGCACACCCAATTCATATATCGACGTGAGTGGGCAGTTTTTTGAAATGCCATGCACACCAGCGTTGAATATCAACGATAGTGGGCACGCGCAGCAACCAATGCAAAATCCAATTAGCACGAGCGGCAGCGGGCACGAGTGTCCGTCTTCACCGACCCGGCTCAGACTGCTCTCTTACTTCGCTGCTTTGATTGCTTCGATCATCTCAGGAACAACTTTGAATAAGTCGCCTACGATGCCGTAGTCAGCTACTTCGAAGATAGGAGCTGCATCATTCTTGTTTACTGCAATGATAAGTTCAGAGTTCTGCATGCCTGCCTGATGCTGGATAGCGCCTGAAATACCAAGGGCTACATAAACCTTCGGATGAACAGTCTTTCCTGTCTGACCAACCTGTCTGTCAGCTGTCATGAGACCTGCGTCAACAAGGGCACGTGAAGAACCAACTACACCGCCGCCGAGAGCGTCTGCAAGCTCCTGAGCAAGCTTCTTAGCTGTTTCGATGTCTTTACCTGCGCCGGCACCGATTGATACAACAACGTCTGCGCCGCTAAGGTCAACAATTTCCTTAGCTTCCTTAACAACTTCGATAACTTTCTCGCGAAGAGCTGCGCCGTCAATTACAGGTCTTATTACTTCTACTTCGCAAGCATCGGCTGCTGCCTGGCAGCAG
>JABUTA010000322.1 GCA_021443845.1 Parasporobacterium sp. | reverse complement strand
TCAAACGGTCGCTCGGCTCGATGAGCCCGCCACGATACCGACGGAGCCTGGGGCTGGCGGCCTAGGCGAGGAGGTACGGAAAAGCGGTACCACCCCCGTTGGGGGTGGTACCGGAAATCCGTACCAAACGATGAGGCTTGGAGGATTGCGTGTACACCCTTGAACAGAGGACCAGGGCGGTCGAGCTCTACATCAAGCACGGCCTCAAGGCGACGACGACGATAAGGGAGCTGGGCTATCCATCCCGCGTCCAGCTCGCAGCCTGGCACAGGGAATGGCTCGAGTCCGGGGGCTCGCCCCACGAGAGGAGCAGGGCCTCCGAGGCGTACTCGGCGGAGCAGAGGCGGGCCGCCGTCGACCACTACCTGGAGCACGGCCGCTGCAACGCCTACACGAGGCGCGAGCCGGGGTACCCCAAGAGCCACCGGAAGCTTGCCGACTGGATCGAAGAGCTGGCGCCTGGCGAGCGCAGGACGACCGAGCCCAGGACCTTCACCCTCGAGCAGAAGCAGCGCGCCGTGACGGCGCTCGTCGGGCGGGCCGGGAGCGCACGGGAGATCGCGGACGAGGCCGGCTCGTCCCGGTGTACCCTCTACAAGTGGAAGAGGGAGCTGCTCGGAGAGGGGCCCGACATGACCGAGGCCAAGCACGACGCCCCCGCGCAAGGCGCGGGCGACGGGGACGGGAAGGCCATCCGGGCGACGCGGGCCGACATAGACGCCCTCGAGGCGAGGAAGAGGGAGCTGGTGGAGGAGCTCCGCCGGCTCGAGCCCGGGCGCGACGTGATGGAGGGTGCCTTGGAGCTCCTGGGAAAAGGGGCGGGCGCCGACCCGGCAAACGAGCTCACGAACAGGGAGAAGACGCTGCTCGTTGAGTCCCTGCGGCCGAAGTGGGGGCTCTCGGAGCTCCTCCGCGCCCTCGGCATGGCCCGCTCGAGCCACCAGTACCAGCCCAAGGCGATGAGGTCCCCGGACAGGGACGCCGAGGCGAGGGAGACGGTCTGCGCCGTCTTCGACGCCAACGACGGCACCTACGGGAGGCGCCGCATCCACGACGAGCCCGAGGCGCAGGGCCACGTCGTCGGCGAGCGCAGGATAAGGCGGATAATGGCCGAGGAGAGGCTGGAGGCGCGCGGGAAGGCGAAGCCGAAGAGGGGCCACGGCTCCTACGAGGGGGAGGCCTCGGGGCACCCCGGCAACAAGGCCGGGCAGGACTTCGAGGCGGGGCCTCCCAACTTCCCGTGGCTCACCGACGTGACGCAGTTCTCGATACCCGCGGGAAAGCCCTACCTCTCGCCGGTGCTCGACTGCTTCGACGGCGCCATCGCGGGCTGGACGACCTCGACGTCGCCGAACGCCGAGATGGCCAACTCCATGCCCGGGGCCGCGCTCGACACGACCACGGACCATGAGCGCCGCCACCTCGCGATCCACTCTGACCGCGGCTGCCACTACCGCCGGCCCGGGTGGACGGGCATCTGCGAGGAGGCCGGCATAGCCCGATCGGTGTCGCGAAGGGGCTGCTCGCCGGACAACTCCAGGATGGAGGGCTTCTTCGGCACCATGAGGACCGAGACGTTCCACGGCAGGGACTGGGCGGGCGTGACGCTCGACGAGCTCAGGAAGAGGACCGACGCCTACATAGAGCGCCACAACGCGACCAGGGTCAAACGGTCGCTCGGCTCGATGAGCCCGCCACGATACCGACGGAGCCTGGGGCTGGCG
>JABUTA010000321.1 GCA_021443845.1 Parasporobacterium sp. | reverse complement strand
CGATTCAATGTTAGGCGATGTACTTGGACTTGACCTGTGTCCGGCAGCGGCGCAGATTACTAAAGATCATGCGGTTAATTATATGCTCGGTGCAGTAAGATACAGCGACAGACTTACAACCGTAAGCCCATCATATGCTATGGAGATATGTACTCCCGAATATGGAGAGGGCTTAGAGGGCGTTTATAACGAGAGGAAAAATATTCTTTCGGGAATAGTAAACGGTATTGATTATGATATCTGGAATCCTGAAACAGATCCTTCCCTCTGGTATAAATATAATGCCGACTCATTGGAACTTAAGCGAAAGAATAAGGAAGAATTCCAGAAGGAATTAGGTCTTGAGGTTAATGCGGACATTCCGTTATTCGGTATTGTAAGCAGACTGACAGAGCAGAAAGGATTCGATCTGGTTGCGGCCGATATGCCGACATTCATGGACAGAAATATGCAGATTGTAATCCTCGGCGTCGGTGAGTATGGATTTGAAGAAGCATTTAAATGGTATTCATCAACTTATCCGCAGAAAGTTTCGGCAAATATAACATTCAGCAATGATCTTTCTCATAAGATTTACGGATGCGCGGATGCATTCATTATGCCATCAAGATTTGAACCATGCGGACTTTCTCAGATAATGTCCATGCGTTACGGAACGCTTCCTGTAGTAAGGCTTACAGGCGGTCTGAAGGATACGGTTATTCCTTATAACTATGTAACAGGCGAGGGCACAGGTTTCGGTTTTGACAGATATGACGCAGATGACCTCAGAGCATCAGTGGACTACGCCCTTAATGTCTGGTATAACGACAAGGATGCCTGGGATAATATGGTTAAACAGGCAATGAGTACTGATTTTACATGGTATAAATCAGCAGAAGAATACAGAAAATTATACAGAGGATTGGTTTAATGTACATTTATCATAATTCACATGAATTAGATTACAGAAACCCCTTCGGAGCCGCAAAAGTCGGCTCCGAAGTATTTTTAGCAATTGATACTGAAGACGTTAGTCAGGCAAGAGTCAGACTGTGGATAGACGGTCAGGGCGAGGCTTTATATGACATGTATAAAACTGAAAAAGGATATGCATGCAGCATAAAGATGCCGGAAAAAGCGGGACTTGTCTGGTATTATTTCATCTGCCGCAGCTATGACGGAAGGCAGATTTATTATGGTAATGCAGACGATGCATTAGGTGGAGTTGGAACAGTTCATGACTGGGAGCCGGTTTCCTATCAGATTACAGTATATAAAGAGGCTAAAGTTCCCGAATGGTATAAAAACTCTCTGTGCTATCAGATATTTCCGGACCGCTTTAACAGAGGAAGCGACTGGGAGGAAAGAGTTAAGGATGCTATGAGAAACCCTTCCAGAAAGGGTCCTCGCAGAATAATACATCAGGACTGGAATGATACCCCTTTCTATACAAGGAATGAGAAGCAGGAAATAACAAGATGGTCATTTTTCGGTGGAACCCTAGAAGGAATCAGAGAAAAACTTACTTATCTTAAATCTCTTGGAGTATCATGTATTTATCTTAATCCTGTTTTTAAGGCTGCATCCAACCATAGATATGATACTGCCGATTATATGCAGATCGACCCTATGTTAGGTGACGAGGAAAGCTTTAAAACCTTATGCCGGGAAGCTGAAAAAGTCGGAATTGGTATAATTTTGGACGGTGTATTTTCTCATACCGGTGCAGACAGTATATATTTTG
>JABUTA010000320.1 GCA_021443845.1 Parasporobacterium sp. | reverse complement strand
CGTCCGGCAAATGCATTTGCAGAAAAATTCAACCTGTCTTAAATTTTAATGCAGGGATTTACAAATCATCAGGGATAAGCTGTCAAAAACCGCAGGTATAGCCGGTGGACAAGGGATAAGCTGTCAAAATCCGCAGGCTGCCCCGAGGGACGAGAGATAAGCTGACAAAATCCGCAGGCTGACCCGTACCCCATTTAGTAGAGTCTAATTTACAAAAAAATATATATCATACATATATGTATGAAACAATGATATCAGCAGTAGCAGAAGCTGTGGAGTTTGTGGGTAACCGTCATGCTCGCGGAGCTGTGGGTAAGGCAGGAGGCTGGCTGTGTGCTGTGAGGGATCACAGTGCACGGGCTGTCCCTGCCTTATCCACGGCAGAGCGCCGGTTATCCATAAATCCACAGCTTTCACTTCTGAGTGTCCTTCTTTATGAATTCCCTTGGGGTCCTGTAGCCAAGGGATTCGTGGATCCTCTCCCCGGGATAGAAGGCATAGACATATTCATATATGTCCGTTCTTGCCTCAGCAGCCGTGCGGTATCTGTCCTTAAGCCATTCAGCCTTCATCTTGCCCCAGAAGCATTCCATGGGTGCATTGTCCCAGCAGTCGCCCTTTCTGCTCATGCTGCATATGAACCCGTTGTCTTTAAGCATCTTTCTGTATTCATTCGAGGCATATGTGGATCCCCTGTCGGAATGCATTATGCATCCCTTCCTTGAACAGCCCCTGTTTATCATGTCCTGCAGTGCGTCCATTACCAGGAACCTGTCATTATGCCTGCTCACAGCCATGCCCACGGGCATACGGCCGTACAGGTCCATTATCGCTGCAACATACAGCTTGCATTCTGCTGTAGCTATCTCAGTAGTGTCGCTCACCATCTTCTGCCCCGGTCCGTCAGCAGTGAAATTCCTCTTTAAAAGGTTGCCGGCTACAGGAAGATCATGGTCTGAATCGGTTGTGCACACATATTCTTTCTTTGTCCTTGATCTCCAGCCGTTCTCCCTCATTATCCGTTCGATACGTTTATGATTGACCGGAGTTGCACGTCCGCGGTTCACAAGCCTTGTTATCTTCCTGCTCCCGAAGGAGCATCTGGCACCGAAAAATATGTCCTGTATCTGTTCTGTAAGTTCTGCATCTTCCTGTTTCTTTAAAGAGATACAGTCCTTATTTCTGGACCATTTGTAGAAACCGCTTTCCGATACTCCCAGTGTCCTGGCCATCCTTGCAACGGGATATTCTTTCCTGTGACTGTCAATGAAACCGTATTTCAGTGACGTATCGCATCCGCAAGGAAGGCTGAGGCTTTTTTTAATATTTCTACCTCCATCCTGAGCTCTGCGTTTTCTTTTTCAAGTGCTTTTATTTTCTTGTCCTCGCGTCTGCCCCTCCAGCCTGGCATCAGTGCTTCCTCGCCGTATCTTTCATAGTTTATGCACCACCGGCTGAGGGTTGATGAATGGAGTCCGTATCTTTCCGCTATTGCACTTCTGTTGAACTGTCCCTGTTTGGAAATGGCCTCATTCACGACCTGCATCTTGAAATCAAATGTGTACTTTCTTTTTTCTGTCATGATCTGTACCTCCGTTTTGTTTAGTATAACATTATTGCTTATTACACTCTACTTTTAGGGGTACACATCAATAAGCTGTCAAAACCCGCAGGCGGCATCAACCGACAAGGGATAAGCTGTCAAAACCCGCAGGCGGCATCAACCGACAA
>JABUTA010000031.1 GCA_021443845.1 Parasporobacterium sp. | reverse complement strand
AGTGAATTCACCCTGCGGCGCTGCTCCATCCGGCATAGTGAATTCACCCTGCGGCGCTGCTCCATCCGGCATAGTGAACTCACCCTGCGGCGCTGCTCCATCCGGCATTTCCGCAGTCTCCGGATTACCGGCATTTTCAGTTCCTGAGCTTTCTCCTGCAGATTCGCCGGCATTTTCAGAACCTTCCGCCTCTTCTGCACTTTCCCTTCGGCTTTCTCCTGTACTCTCGCCTGTACTTTCTCCGGAGCTTTCTCCATCTTCCATACCCTCAGGCTTTTCCCCCGAAAAATTCTCCGGCATGTTGCCTTTGTCGCCCATATCCATGCTGTCAGGTTTATAGAGATTACCTTTTTCTGTACCGTAATTTCTCAGTATAAAGCTGTCTTCTACAGCTTCCAGTGCAAGATATACGCCCCAGTATTCTCCGTTAACGCTTATCTTTGCAAAATTATAAAGGGAAGCATCTGCACCAATGTATCTGAACATATCATACATCAATGCTTCCTTAATATTGGTAGCATCCGCATAATTGTTATTAAGGATAAGCTTATCAAGGCCGTAACAGGTCTGACCGTCTACATACCTGTCAAACTCCATTTTAAAACTGTATCTGTCATTATCAGGATCATTATAAACGGAGCTCAGGCTTGTGTTTCCCTTTGGCCTTATTGCGACATTACAGATTGTCTCTCCATTAATTTCCACATCACAGGACCTGTACTCTTCATTGATGGCAGTGTCCAGCATATCCTGCCAGTCTTCCGGGTCCATTATGATGTTGATTTCTATTATTTTTTCTGTATCAAACAGTCTGCTTTCATATTCCATTCTGACATTACTTCCACCCATTGCGGATGTAAGTTTATCGGAAAACATAACTGCAAGAAGGCACAGACATACAGCTGCAGCTGCTATTGCTATTATTATCTTTGTTATGTGTTTATTTGTAATCACTGTATTCTATCTTCACTTTCAACTCACTGTCTGCGTGAATGCTGATCCGGTCCGCTCTTATGCCATATATTCTCCGTTGAAGCATACCAGAGTAGCATTGGTTACTTCAGGAATATCATTAATGCGATTGACAAATGCTGTTTCTGCATCTTTTGTACGAAGCTCCATGGTCAGCTCGATGCCTGCCCCGTTTACAGTCTTGGACTTCACGATACAATTTGACGAGCTGTCTTTTACTATTGCCATTGCAGATTTCTCAGCCTCTTCATTCAGGCAGTTGATTACCAGTATATATGGCTTGTTGATCACCTTTTTATTTGCAACCAGCAGAAGAATGACACCAATAATAACAGAACCGATAACTGCCAGAGGAATCATGCCTGCTCCGATCACGATACCTGCAGCAAGGCTCCAGAACAGATATACTATTTCCATCGGTTCTTTTATGGCAGATCTGAAACGTACTATGGACAATGCACCTACCATTCCCAGTGAAAGAACCACATTAGATGTAACTGCCATTATTACAAGTGTTGTAACAAGAGACATGCCGATTAACGTAAGTGCAAAACCATTTGAATAAGTTACACCCCTCATGGTCTTCTTATATATCAGAAAGATAAACAGACCTATGACCAGTGCAAATGCCAATCCGATAACCGTATCAAGAACTGAAAAGCTCTTTACATTCTCAAGGAAACTTGATTTAAAAACATCATTGAAACTCATTACTAAACTCCTTCTGTATCATTTATTGATTCCCCGGCAAAAGCCCGGAATACATTACTTTATAACTGACTGTAACCACTGCTTTCAGCCATATTTTCTGCAGGCCCCGTATTTGGAAAACGCCTGCTGCCTTATTCCGTCAATATGCAGCAGTTCCTCAATGATCCCCGGCAGAAATTCATCCCATTTCACCTCAAGTATCATGTCTTCCGGAGTATCTGCCGCACTTATATCCTTCACATCGTCTTCCAGAAATCTCTGATGAAAAACAGTAGTTCTGACATCCGAATCAAATGTTACCCTCACATTTCCGGGGGCATATACATAGGGCTCTCTGGTATATGAAACCAGCACTTTAGGTCTGAGCTGCTGACTTTTCATCCGGTAATAAAGCTCACGTACCAGTTCGTCAGAATGGCTTAACATCCATTCCGTCCTGCCCTCCAGTATCCCTCTGCACTCAGTTTCAGTCAGCCTGGTGCTGAACTTCATGCACAGATTATTGACCTTCATTTTCTTTTCCAGGGATATAACAGAAAAGTCGTCATTATAATATCTGATACGGTATTTTTCCCGTTTCTGTATGCCGTCAGTTTTCTCCCTAAGGGCTTTATCCTCTGCATTATCAAAGTATATACTGCGGATAGTATACCTGCCGTCAGTTCCTGCATGTTCGTCAGGCTTCATCAATGTCCTTATTCTCTGTCTTATGGACATGTATTCAGCGGGACTTACCATATATTTCTGCTCATGCCTGTATTTTCCCTGTTTTTCCATTCTGCTCTCCTCAGGTCATTTTTCGATTTCAGCACCGAATATAAATGCTGCCATATTCATATGATATGTTAATAACATAAATTTTACCTAAAATTCACAATGTTTCTTTTCATATGAATGTTAAAAAATACACTTTTCATCCAAATCAGTAAAAATCCAAACTTCTCATGGGAATAATGGTTACTCTCCGGACTGCTTAATGTGCAGAAAAAATGCGGCACCCTCCGGGATAATATGGAGGGTGCCGCATTGAATCAGATATATACTGATTGTGTTTAATATTATTCAACAATTACCGTCTGGCTCATGTCACCTAATGTAAGCACATGCTCACCGGCTTCAAGAGCTATTTCAACAGTGATTACTCTGAATGAGCCTGCATTTACTGCTACAAACTCAGAGGCGATAAGGTTGCCGTTGTCATAAAGTTCTGCTGTTACATGACCGGCACCGCCCTTATTCTCAGCAAGGAAGTTTACTTCAAAGGTTTCACCGGCAGCAATCTTCTTGTTAACAGCCGATGTCTGGGTAGATGTGCTTGATCCCGAATCAACTTCTACAGTTTCCACAGACTTAGGAACCGTCAGAACTGATAATGTGATATCAGCATCTTCGCCATACTTCATACCGTAATTTGCATTAAAGAGAACATCACCCAGATTGTCAGGAAGCTGAGCCATTGTATTCTGACGTACAAGACCAACCATATAGAGACGGGTCTTTGCATCAACGCCCTGGTCATAAGCAAGTTCCTTATTCTGAAGTTCAGCATCATCTGCTGTCTTTGCTATCTCATAAACAAGTGATCCCCCCGGAGTCTTCTCACCGAAGATCATATCAGCCAGTACAGAAGGAAGTGTTGATGTAAAGAAGTT
The DNA here is from genome assembly GCA_021443845.1 of Parasporobacterium sp. GTDB lineage: Bacteria > Bacillota > Clostridia > Lachnospirales > Lachnospiraceae > RGIG5612. Next base: position 10,215 of record JABUTA010000031.1, on the reverse strand, counting down.
GCCCAGGGCTGAACCGTGGTCTGCTGTACAAGCATAGGTTGTCATGAGAAGTGCATCAGCACCGTTTACTTCATAAGCAGATACTTCGTTAACATTGTTGCCTGACTGGAATACCAGTACGAGAGGTTTATCAAGATCGTTTGCATCATCAATGATAAGTTCTGACTCATCACCGAGAGATGTAACTCTTGCTACAACAACATCTGCAGCTTCCATGCTGTCAACTACTTCTGCGTAAGCTGCGATAGCTGCCTTGTCAAGTTCGACAGTTTCGCTGCTGTTGCCGTCTACATAAACCTTTGTACCTGCCTGAAGAGGAAGAAGGTTATTTTCGTTTTTCAGCATAACTGTTGACTTTGTCTGAAGTTCGATTTCAAGGGCATTCGTTTCAGCTTTTCTTGCTGCATATACATCATCGATTGTTGTAAGATCAAACGGATCTGCAATATATTCTTCGCTGCAGATAAGTGCTAATGCTTCATCAAGGTCAACGAACGGGCAGTCAAAGAGACCTAAGTCGAACTTGTTTTTCATAACACGTGATACATGTGCGTCAAGAACTTCCATGCTGATGTTTCCGGCTTCAACCTGTTCCTTAATAGCTGACTGCCACTGTGGCTGCTGCATACCCGGATACATTGTATCGAGAACTTCCTGGGAAACTTCTTCACTGTCAACCATGAAGAAGCATCCGATCTGATCTATACCTGCATTGAATATTACCGCATAAAGTTCGCCTACAGACATAGCTGAAAGGTCTCTTCCGTCAGGAGTTGTTCCTGTTGCAGAAGGAAGACCTGTCCACATCGGCCAGTCAGTTACGATAACACCTTCATATCCCATATCACGGAGAACATCAATGGATTCCTTATCATATGCTGTCCAGCAGTCATTGAGGAATGCACCGTTATTAAGCATGATCTGCTGTGTTCCTGCATCAACAGCTGCCTGCCATACAGCTTTCCAGCTGTCCACAAGATTGGCATCACTCTTAGCTGATGAATATCCGTTACGTCCGCCTCTGGCAACATAATGCTTTGTGCAGCCATTTACGCCATTATCATTGTAAGCCTTGATTTCTGTTGTTGCCATCTCAATGATGTAATTGAGTTCGTCACCATACCAGGAACCAAGCTCTTCACCGTATGTATGAAGAGGAACCTGAATACCAAGGGCCTTCTCTTCACGGGCATATATCGATACAAGATTGTAAAGCAGTTCAGGGTCATGTGCCACACCGAAAGCATAGTTTGACATATTGACCATACCTGCGAAACTGTTGTATGAACGGTCACAGCTGCTTACTACAGGAATACCAAGACGACCTGATTCTGCGATTTTCTGCATGGTATTGCTCTTAAATACATTCTCTGCCGGAGTACCGTTCTCATTTCTCAGATATGTAGTTACATTGTCAGAGATGATTGAATGATACAGCGGAACATAGCAGGTATCTCCGGATGTATAGGTTGATTCATTGCTCCACAGATAGTCCTCTGTATATGGATATAATGATGTGAATGCACCTCCGTCATTTACATGGAAAAGAGCGCCAATCTTCTCATCAATGTTCATCTGGCTTACCAGGTCAGCTGTACGGGTGGCTGAATCGTTTCTCCAGTCTTCGTAAACGTCCAGTGTGCCGTTGGCATTCAGGTCTCTGAATTTCAGACCGTCAGCCTCGATAAAATCCTTACCGTCAGATGACAGTCTTATCTGTCCAGTGGTTTCATCTGCTTCCACCCATTTCACATCCGGAATATGTGCCGGATCAGTAATTTCGATAGGCGTACTTGCCGTCTGAGATTCTGCTGCGAATGCAGGAATGCTCATTGACGTGGCAACCACAGCCACACAGAGCAGTAATGGTATTTTTTTCATTTTTGTAAATCCCCTTTCATTTTTGACTATAAATTCACCGGGCAGAATGCCGCAGCTTTCTGCCCGGTAGTAAACCTGATCGTCAGTTTATACGCTTCTCAGTCTGTGCATCAAAAACATGCATTTTGCCAGGCTCAATATTAACCGACAGCTTATTGCCTATTTTTGTATTACCTCCGGCAATCTTGGAAACGATCATTTTACCGTTGACATTGAAGTATACAATGAATCCGTCACCTAACGGCTCAACGCTTTCCACATCACCGTTTATCTGTCCTTTACCGTCAGGTACCATCAGAAGTTCTGAAGGACGAAGACCCAATACAACTTCCCTGCCGACATAGTTATTCACAGATTCTTCAATGTCTGAAGGAACATCAAGTATCATCTCCGGGCTGACAAATAAAAGTCCGTTCGGTCCTTTTTCAACTTTGCAGTTGATCATATTGATCTGCGGAGTTCCGACAAAGCTTGCAACGAACATACAGTTTGGACGGTTGTAAAGATCATCCGGAGTACCTTCCTGCATAATGTTGCCGCCATTTAGGAGAACAATGTGGTCTGCCATTGTCATGGCCTCTGTCTGGTCGTGAGTAACATAAACTGTGGTAATTCCCAGCTGAGTCTGGATCTTTTTCAGCTCATAACGAACCTGATCACGAAGCTTTGCATCCAGATTGCCCAGAGGTTCATCCAGAAGAAATACCTGGGGATCACGTACCAGAGCACGTCCCAGTGCAACTCTCTGTCTCTGACCGCCGGAAAGCTGTGCCGGTTTTCTGTCCAGCAGTTCATCAAGTCCCAGCATTTTGGACATGGCGGTTACTCTTTTCTCAATCTCAGCTTTTGGAGCCTTCTTTGTTTCAAGGGCAAATGACAGATTTTTACGTACTGTCATGTTTGGATAAAGTGCATACTCCTGGAAAACCATAGCTATATTTCTTTCCTGGGGAGGGATGAACACCTTATCCTTTCCCTTTTCATTTACAGCTGTCATCAGGGTATCTCCAAAATAGATTTCCCCCTGAGTCGGATGCAAAAGGCCGGCAACAGAATACATGGCAGTGGATTTTCCGCATCCTGAAGGTCCCAGGAATACACAGAACTCACCGTCTTTTATTTCAAGATTCATATCTTTCAGAACATAAGACTTTCCCTTGTTATAGCTTATGTTCATATTTTTTATGGATATTGATGCCATTTCTTACCTTCCTTTCTTATTTACCGAAGGCTGCGACATCGATGCCATAGCCATAATCATACATCGGGTTTTCTATATCCTTAGGCATATCTTCTCTCTGAAGCAGTACCTGTTCCATAGTAGCAGGAAGCTGCCACGGGAGCTTGCCTGATATAGCACAGTCACCAAACAGTGCATGAGCAACAGCTTCTGCGCCTGCTGTAACACCCGGACGGTAAACTATCATTACTGCATCTGAATTTTCAGCTACAGGTGTCATTACATAGGGACGTCCCATAAGTACTACACTGACTACATTAGCGCCTGCTGATCTGAGAGCCTTAAGCATTTCAACCTGCTCTGAAGGGAATTCCAGGTTACCCTCTCCCCATGAAGGCTGGTGTGTACAATCCGGCTCACCTACAATAACAATGGCTGTTGTACCTTCCGGATAGGATTCTTCCACAGCATTCACATCTTCACCGATATAGGTTACATTTCCTGCACGGTTTGTGATGGCTTCAAGAATAGACTTTCCTTCTACATTCAGTCCGTCTTCTTCTGAAAGCTTCCAGCCGCTGTTAAGTGCCTCAGCATTTTCTGCGAGTGCACCTGCAACGATGATATTCTGTCCTTCAAGAGGCTGCTGGTTTTCATATTTAACAAGAGTTACAGCCTTTTCAGCTGCTTCCATAGCCTTTGCATAATTTTCTTCTGTTCCTACAACTGCTGCTACTTCTTCAGCGTCAACAAAAGGATTTTCAAATACGCCCAGTTTGAACTTTGCAATAAGGAGTCTTCTGCAGTGTTCCTTCAGAGTGTCTTCGTTTTCAGCTTCTATCATCTTTGTAACATCACGCTGGCTCATACCGCCCATAACGTCAGCACCTGCCTGCATTGCCACAATATGATTCAGGCCCCAGTCTGTCTGGATGATTCCTTCATAACCAAGCTGATTTCTGAGAAGATCTGTCATTACAACAGTAGACTCATGTGCATAGTTGTCAACGGCATCACCGCCAAGGTAAGGAACTGTAGAATATCCGTAAGGCATTATCATGCCCGGATTTACTGAAAGGGCAGCTTCAAATATACTAAGATGAAGAGGGAATGTTTCATCATCAAATACAAGAGGAGTACCGTCTACTCCTGCTGTCTGAGGTCCTGATCCCGGGAAATGCTTAACGCATGCTATAACACTTTCTTCATTGATGCCTTCTGTGCCTGCCTGAAGTCCTGTAACAGCAGCTGTTACCATAGCCTTCGCTGTATCAACGTCCTCACCATAAGTCTCCTGATTTCTGCCCCATCTCGGATCTGTTGCAATATCCGCATTTGGAGAGAGGCTGACGCGAACACCCAGAGCTTTCATCTCCTGACGCTGGATATCAGCAAGCTCATTAACCAGCTCTGCGTCTCCTGTTGCTGCAAGTGTAATGGCATCCGGAAGAATTGTTGTCCCGTTTATCCAGCTTGCACCGATAACACTGTCCATTGAGAACACTACAGGAATTGCAAGTTCACTCTCTTCACAAAGTGCCTGTATGTAATTCATGTTGTGGGCAGCATACTCTTTGCTTTCGCCGAAATAGCTGTAAGTAAGTGCAAAACCGATATCAAACTCACTGAATACACTTTCCTTAAGATTTCTCAGGGTCATATGTGCCATCTGGGCACCCACCTGGGTAATGTCCATCCGTGAAAGCAGGTCGTCTGTTCTTTCTTCTGCACTGAGACGCCAGTCTTCATATGGCTGAAGCTCACCGTCTTTATTGAAATCCTTGAATGACAGGCCATCGGCTTCAATAATATCAAGATTAGCTGTCTTCAGTACTATTGTTTTACCTTCATATTCCTGTGTAACAGAAATTACTTCAGGAATAATCAGTTCTTCTTCGTCATCTTCTTCATCAGCAAACGCTGCTCCGGCAAATGAAAGTACCATTACTCCGGCCAGAAGAAGAACCGCAAGTTTTTTTAATTTTTCCATAATCTGTATACCCTCCTTCTGTTATGACGCTGTAACCGCTCCGGACATCTGACCGCTTATGAGGTACTTGCCCATGAATATATAAAGGATAAGTACCGGAAGTGCCAGAATAAGTGATCCGGCCATCTGAACGTTGAATTCCGCTGCCATTGTACCGGCCAGCTCGTTAAGAGCTATGGTTGCAGGCTTGGAATCATACCCTCCGAGTACCAATGCAAACAGCATTTCATTCCATATAGATGTGCACTGGAATACAAATACTGTAACCGTTGCGATTTTCGTATTCGGAAGAACTATCTTCCTGTATATCTGCCAGGTTCCGTTTCCGTCTATCATCGCCTGACGTATAAGGGCATCCGGTACATCTGCGTAATAACCTCTCATCATTACCGTACACATCGGCATACCGAACACCATATGTACCAGCACCAGACCCCATACATTATCATACAGGTTCAGGGATTCCATTGTACGTACCAACGGAATAAGAATTGCCTGGAACGGAAGATATGTTGCTGCAACAAGTCCTATAAATAACAGGTTGTTGAATCTGAATTTAAATTTACTGAGTGCATATGCACATATAGATCCAAGAAATACTGATCCTGCTGCACCGAAAAGTGTTATAAGCAGTGAGGTAAGCAGCGGCTGTCCCAGTTCCTCCAATGCACTTGCGTAACCTTCCAGTGTCCATACTGTAGGAGGTGCGATGGGCGTTGATGTCATAACCTCTGCATTCGACTTAAAGGATGTCATTATTGTTCCCCAGAAAGGAAGCATGAAGAATACAAGGAACGCTACCATGATCGCGTAGTATAAAATATGCAGCACAGTCATACGCCATTTTGGCTTTACTTTTATAGTCTGTGCCTTCTGAGCTTCTTTGCTTCGTTCGATTACTGACTGATTCTGCATGTTCTCACCTCCTCTTGTTTGTCCAGTATGTCAGCGGCAGGATAAGTACCAGTACGAGTGCCAGAAGGAATGAACTGATGGCCGCTGAATATGCAAAGTTATTATTCTGGAATGCTTCATTGTACATCCATATAGGAAGGGTCCAGGCTGATGATGTGGTATAGCCTACCAGTGATACAATAAAGTCAAAGGATCTGAGAGCATACATAGCCAGAATAGTGATACATGAACCCATTGCGCCTTTAAGCTGCGGGATTATGAGCTTGAAATATATGCGGGGCATGTATGCGCCATCCAGCTTTGCAGCGTTTACAACGCTTACAGGAACATTCTTGATTGCCGCGAGGAATATTACAGCTACGTACCCCGAAAACTGCCATACAAGTGCAATGATTATGGATAGCATTATGGTACTGTTGCTGGATGCCCACATCAGCTCCCCGTTCTTTATCGCCGAAGTGACATCTACTCCCAAAATCTGCAGGAACGAGTTAAGTACACCTCCTGTAGGGCGATACATATATGCCCACACTGTACCTGTTACTACAAAAGACAGTGCAAACGGCAGAAGTATAAGTGTTCTGAATACTGCCGTACCCTTGAGAGCCTGATCCATAAGAAGAGCGAGTCCCAGTCCCAGAAGAAGGCATATCGGAATAAGGCAGAAAAGTAAAAGTGTATTCTTAAGTGAAGGCCAGAAATCTGGGCTGGTAAACATTTTGGCATAATTGCCGAAGCCGCCCCAGCCGAAAGTTGCCTCCAGCTGACCGTTTTCCCAGTCGGAAACGGATACCCAAAGGTTCCATCCCAGGGAAACGTATACGAAATATATCAGAAGTGCCGCAGGTATGATAAGCCATACCATGGGGTGCTTCTTAAGAAAATTATGGATCGGTGCAACAACTTTAGGTGCAAATCTCAGCAGCAGCTGATATACCAGGATAACTGCCACTATAATGCCGGCAAAAATCCAGAATCCTCCGTCTGAGAAAGTCATATAACCGAGGTTTTCAAAAAACTCTCCAACTTGATCCATATTTTTGTCCCCCCTTTCGTTTATTAATAAACAATTAGCTTACGATATAATTTTATTGTTCCGTTGTCAGAACACCGCACAACAGTAATACTCAGTGTGCTGCGCCGGTTATTCATCGAATGCTCTGGCCTGGCTGCGGCGGGCCGGGTAATTCGCAGAAAGCCCCTGATGGCCTTTCTGCTCAGTAACCCTGACAGAATCCGGACTTGTGGTCCGGTTCTGTCACCCTTGCAGTTCGGTCAGACCATCCGTGAATAACTTCCGGCTCGCACAATTCGATTACTGTTGTGTGGTTTCTGACAACGGAAATAATTAATTATTCGTAGCTGAGTCCCCAGCCGTAATCGTATAACGGATTCTCAAGATCGAAGGAAATATCACCCTCCTGATTATTTACAGATTCCATATCACGCGGGAACTGGATAGGGGTCTTACCTGTCGGATTGTTCATACCGTAAAGTGTTTCAGCGATTGCAATACCGCCCTGCTGTCCAGGATAGTAAGCTTCCAGGATAGCGTTTGTATTTTCATCACACCATGTAAGGATATATGGACGTCCGCCTGTTACTACTGTTACTACTGGCTTGCCTGATGCAACAGCTGTATCAAGAACATCCTGCTGTGTAGATGTGATTTCAAGTGTATCGTAACCCCATGGCGGGTCATGCTGGTAGCTTGGCTCACCTACTGAGACGATGATGATATCAGCATCAGCTGCAAGTTCTGCAATTTTTGCTGTATCTTCCGGTTCATAAATAACTGTTGTATTTTCACCTGCATATGCTTCAATGGCTGCTGCAATGGTGAGGCCCTCCTGCTGTGAAGACCAGCCGCCTACGATACTGTCCATATCGCCGGCACGAACGCCGCATACAAGGATAGTCTGCTGTGCTTCAGGGTCAATAGGAAGGATTCCGTCATTCTTAAGAAGAGTCATGGACTTCCTTGCTGCTTCAAGGTTGAGAGCTGTATTTTCTTCGTTTCCTACATATTCAACAGCATATTCAACATCACAGTAAGGATTTTCAAATACACCTAATTTAAATTTTTCTCTTACAATACGGATTGCTGCTGCGTCAAGGATAGATTCATCGATCTTGCCATCGTTTGTAAGGATTTCCATCTGATCGATAAGAGACATGCTCTCACCGCCGATACCGTCTACCTGTGCCTCAGTAACACCGATAAGAATAGCTTCTTCGTCAGAAACTTCCTCACCTGTCATGGTTCCAACTGCTTCCTGAATAGCCCAGATCATACCCCAGTCAGTCTGGATGATGCCGTCGAATCCCATTTCTCCGCGTAAGAGATCCTGAAGTGCCGCCTTGCTGCCGATTGCAGAATTTTCCATGTCAAGAGCCATAGGAACTGAGTAATACGGCATTACAGATGCAACATTTACAGAAAGAGCTGCGTAGTATGGTTTAAGATGTGTCTGAAGTGATTCTTCACTTGAAATGATAGGAGATGTATCCTTGCCTTCCATCTGAGGACCTGCTCCCGGGAAGTGCTTGATACATGCAACAATACCATCTTCGTTAACGCCCTCTGTTCCGTTCTGGAATGCTACGATCTGAGCGGTTACCATCTGAGTTACAAGGTCAGGGTCCTCACCAAAGGTCTCCATTACACGTCCCCAGCGTGGTTCAGAAGCAATATCCGCTTCCGGTGAAAGTGTCATACGTACACCTACGGCTATGTGCTCTTCACGAGCCATCTCAGCAAGTTTAGATACAAGTTCTTCATCACGGGTAGCTGCAAGTGCAAGGTTCTGGCCCGTAACCGTAGCTCCTGTTACATAAGACAATCCGTGAACAGAGTCCATCGAGATAAGTACAGGAACACCCAGTCTTGACGCTTCTGCGTATTCCTGGATAGCGTTGGTTGTTTCAGCGGCTACCTGTACACTGTTAAGCTCACGGATAAGTATCATACCTACAGCAGATTCCTTACACCATGTCTCAAGGCTAGGTGCAAGCTTGCCGTTGGAACGGGGAAGATATGTAGGATGCTGCATCTGAGCTATCTTCTCCCTTAATGTCATCTGGCTTACGAGATCCTCTGCTCTTGTCTGTGCATCCAGACGCCAGTCTTCATATACATCAAGTGTTCCATTGCTGTTGAGATCGATAAACTGATATCCATCTGCTTCAATGATTGATTTAACATGAGGGTTAAGAACCGGCTGCTCGTAAGCCGTTTCTCCTGCCATAACAGTGCCGCCGAAAAGGCTTGCTGTCATTGCAAGGATACCCGCTGCCGCAGCACCTTTTTTTAAGATATTTTTAGTCAACAAGGTTCCAGTCTCCTTTCACATTTGCTTCTTTAAGAATGTTTACTATCTTATTTGCAAAGTATTCAGCATCATGATCTGAAGATGTTGCAAATTCCTGTATCTGAGTCTGAAGGCTTGTGGAAGCACTCCATGGCATTGCTGTACCGTGTGTAAAGCTTGGATATGATTTAACATTTCCGCCGGTAAGCTGCTCCTTGAAGTGAAGTGTAAGCTCACAGTAGCTTTCATCCGGAGTATCTGTATATGGAGAGATAGATTCTTTTAATGTAGAGAAATTCTGCTGTACTTCAGGTGTTGATACGTTATATGCCCATTTGATTCCTGCTTCAACATCTGCAGAGTCATTAGATACTACAAAACCGTCGATACACATACCGAACCAGCCTTCTGTTCCCGGGAATGTGAATATGCCGTAATCCTCGCCGTAGACCTGACCCATACTGGTCATGAGAGGCTGCATCCATGCGCCCATGATCTGCATGGCATAGGTACCTGCTACCACCTGACCGGATGCTTCGTACCAGTCACGGCTGGAATGGTCGGGAGCAACGTAGTCCATCAGCTTCGAATAGGTGGAGAGCACGCCGGTGACGGCTTCCAGATCGTAGATGCCGTTAATGAAATCCTGATACAGCTTGGGGTCTGTGCCCAGCATGATGTCTTCAAACACCTGGCAGGCGGGCCAGCCTTTGCGGTCACCGAGATCGATGGGATACTCGCCGTCGGGCATGACTGCGGCAAGCTGATCGCAGATGGACCAGAATTCATCCCAGGTGATATCTTCATGATCGGGAATCTCAATGCCGTATTTCTCAAATACGTGAATGTTGTAGAAAATCACGTTGGTTTTGTGAATGCCGATGGGAACGATATACTGGTTTCCGTCGGAGGCAGTGACCAGATCGGAGATGCCGGGA
>JABUTA010000319.1 GCA_021443845.1 Parasporobacterium sp. | reverse complement strand
CAGTCTATGGAGGTTGTCAATGAAGCTTTGAAAGCACAGAAAGAGTTAATCAATGATACAAGAGAGCAAGTAACTGAGTTGAGAACTCATAATGCAGAGCAAGATAAGAGGCACAATGATTATATCAAGGAAACAAACGAGTGGAGAATTGAATTTATTAAGAAATACGATGCTACTAAGGAAGATTTGAGAAGAGCAAATAGTAAGATAGAGAGATTAGAGTTTTTGAGATGTGATAATGTTGCTTGCGAAAAAAGGCAACCACCGATTAGAATTGATAAAGTAAATTTAGAAAGCAATGATTAAAGGAAAGTATTTTCAGCACAAAGAGCTTACAAGGTTTGATTGCTCACCTGAGATTGAGGCAAGATTGCAACAAGTTTGCAATGTTCTCGATAAGATTAGAGAAGAATTTGGCAAAGCAATAGTTATTACTTCTGGCTATCGACCTGCCGATTACAATAAGAAGATAGGAGGTGCCAGTAATTCAGCTCATGTAAAGGGATGGGCTGTTGATATCACCAGTGCTAATAATCTTTCTCTCATTCAGCTGATGGAGGTTATGGCGAATAATGGTGAATTCAATTTCGACCAGATTATCAATGAAAAGCCAAATAATATAGGTTATCCTTCTTGGATTCATCTTTCTATTGAGCCTCGTTTTCGCAAGCAAAAGTTAGTATTCAGCAATAATTCATATAAGATAGTTCCAAAATTTTAAGCAATGACTAAAGAAGAAATCAAAAGAATTTATAATGCCAGATGGCAGTATATAAACAGAATGAGAGTATTGGGAGAGGGAGGAATGGCGCCTCATCCTCAGCCTACTTGCTCTGCTTTCTATGTTGAGAATAAAGCAACAAGCAATGAAGATATAACTGTCAGAATTGTTAAGACTGGTAGCAATGTCAAGTATTCTTTTATGCTTTCAGATAACGGGGAGAATTGGACTTCTGCAAGTGCTATCACTTCTTTTTCTGTGCAGAGTGGCAAAAAAAAGTATATCAAAGGAACTATTAACAATATATCTTCTTCTTCTTATATTACTTTCTCATCTTCAGATAATTATGCTATTGGTGGCAATATAATGAGTTTAACAAACGCAGAAGACTATGAGGAAACAACAACAATTAGCAAGGATTTTCAATTCTTTAACTTGTTTAGAGGTGATGAAAAACTTATTGATGCAAGCAATCTTAAGTTGCCTGCTACTACTTTGAGAAAGTATTGTTATAGAGGAATGTTTCAGAATTGTAGCAATTTGCGTTTTGCTCCTGCTGAACTACCAGCAAGAATAGTTCCTGAAAGAGCATATATAAGTATGTTCTACAATACTGCTATAAGTCAAACACCTATATTAAGAGGAGAAGAATTAGGAATATATGCCTATTCTTATATGTTCTATGACTGTAACAATTTAACTAATATTTCTTCTAATCTTTTGCCAGCAAGCACTCTTAATGAATCTTGTTATTCTTCTATGTTTGAAGAATGTAGCAATTTAGTTCATGCACCTGAATTGCCAGCAACTACTCTTGCTCATTCTTGTTATTATTCTATGTTCAAAGGATGTTCTTCGTTACTTGCTACTCCTGCTTTGCCAGCAAGAAATCTGGCTCATAGTTGTTATAAGTTGATGTTTGCCGATTGTAGCAAGTTACAAGAATCTTCTTTACTTCCTGCGACTACAATGATAAATGCTTGCTATAGTGGAATGTTTTTGAATTGTTCTT
>JABUTA010000318.1 GCA_021443845.1 Parasporobacterium sp. | reverse complement strand
AATGGATCCGCTGTAGGAATTGACCATTCCCATGCAGTCCACACATATGTCTCTTGCCTCGCATGAAGCACATTCTTCCGGCCATTTCAGATTCTCTTCGAAATCCAGAAGCTGCTTCCATGCATTTTCCAAAGACTGATTTCTTGCATCTATTCCCGGCTCGTTCATCAATGAACAGAACCGCATCTTGCCATCCCAGAGTACCCAGAAGCCTGTTCTGTATCCTTTGCACATTTCACAGGGTTTTTTGTCCCTGCGATGGGGTGGATTGGCAATCAACTGTCTGATTTCCTCCCGGAAATCCGTCGCATCATATTCATCTATGGCTGCTGATGCAGCATCTGTTTCTGCCCCTCTCGCCGATGGATAGGCTGATGTACAATAGTACCATTTTACACCAAACTGGGATATATATCTATATATATTCGGCAGATCATTTAAATTATCCTTGATAACTGTGGTGACCAGTTCCAGTTGAATATCCGCCTCTTTCAGGGCACGTATGCCCCGGTCAACCCGGGTAAATCCATCCTTTACGCCGCATACCTTTTCATATATCTCATCATTGGAGCCGTACACTGTAATCTTCACCAGAAATGGGGGGAATTCACTGAACAGCTCAATGATATCATCAGTAATCAGGGATGCGTTGGTCTGGATGGTAATGAAAAATCCCATCTGGGAAAGTTCCCTGTAAATCCTCTTGAATTCCGGATGCATTAAAGGCTCTCCACCGGTAATGCACAGCCACAGTGTGCCTGCATCCACAGCTTCCCTGCCCAGCCTGATCCATTCATCGGCAGACATGAGGCCACCGGCCTGCTGTACCTTATCGGCAGTCAGATGAACATAGCACATCCGGCAGTTGAAATCGCACACCGGAGTCAGCTCGAATGTACCCTGAATCGGCACTCCGTCCCTGACCGCGGTTTCTCTCATTTCTCTGACCCAACCGATTTCCGGATATTCATTACAGTTTTTCATATATCCATCTCCTCAGCCAGCTGTACTTCCTTCTTCATACATCAGTTGACATTATCACCGGATGTTTTTAATATTCACTGCTATTAACTGTGATAATTTCTATCCTCATGCCCTGTTATTGCTAACAGTTTTTTCGCCATTATCTCTTTACTGATTCTGTCACCAAAGCTAATGTACCTATCAACAGAATCTTTCACTCAATACTGCAGACTTTGCCACCACAAATTTCATGGCTCCTTATCACTTGCCGGCGCTGTCATTATCTGTATTAACACCCTGCTGTGATTTTTTCAGTTCTTCCAGCATTTTTCTTTCTTCTTCATCAATCTTAATTGACAGGAATCCACTTGCTGTACTCTCCCCGGGTTCCGGCTCCAGGATATTATTCCTCTTAAGTACTTCCAGAAACTTTTCGATATCCGCCCTGGCCTTTTCTTCTGTAACGCCGGTGAACCGGCCCATTATGAGCTCCGTCAGGGAATCCACCGTGAATTCATCCTTTTCCATGAACTCCCACAGATAGGCAGCAGAAGGAGAAATCTTCACCGCTCTCCTGACCTCCAGGGCACGCCTGCCCACAGGAACAATCACATGCTGGTCGGCAACCTTTCTTAATATTAATTTATCCTTCAGCCGCATATCGCCACCTCCGGGCCTTACTTATAATCATTTACATAAACTTCAGCAATAGCTACAGCCACTCGCGGCAGCATATCGCCACCCTCGGTCCTCTTTAGTCATTATTTACATAAATCAAAA
>JABUTA010000317.1 GCA_021443845.1 Parasporobacterium sp. | reverse complement strand
GGATATGAATATCCTGTATGTGTCCACTGGTATTCCGGGGATACGGACACACTAAAAAAATATATTGATATGGGATGTTATTTTACACTGGGTCCGGATACTGCTGTTTCGGAAAACAGTTGCATCTCATATATGCTTAAACACATACCTTATGACCGGATTATGGTTGAAACGGACGGAGCTGATGCTGTCCGTTGGGCTCTGGAAAATGCAGGTGTGGCTTATGAATCCCGGAGGCTTATCATAACAGGCATTTCGGATACCGTTAAATGTCTGGCAGATGTAAGAGGCGTTCCGGAATATGAGATAAGAAAAATAACGGCAGAAAATTTCATGAGATTCTCAGGAATACGAAAAGTATGAATTTTTATAACAGCGCTTTATAAACAGTATAAAGTGCTGTTTTTGTTTTATCTGAATAAAATAGTAAAAAATGAGGGGAAATATGGGTAAATTGAAAAAAAACTGTAATTTGATAGTTAATTCTGTTTGTGCTAAAATACTCATGTTTATGTATACTGATTAAAATATATCTATGTATCATAATCCGAGGTTTCAGAATGGAAATCCGGTATGTCTCAGATTAATTTATCATTGTGCAAATATTATATGAAAGGGTTAGATTATGTTTAAGATTATTAAGCGTGTCGGCAGGCAGTGGTGGATTTTTCCGATCCTCTTCCTGTTTATTGCCGGCAATGTATTTTGCGACTTCCTGCTTCCTGTACAGTTGGGAAACATTATCAAAGTCCTTCAGTCAGCCAAGGATCTGGAAGATCCTGCAATCGCCGTACTTGCGGAATGCGTGTATATGCTTCTCATTGCAGGCGTAAGTGCAGTATGTGCTATCATAACCTGCAAGCTTTCCAGTGTGGTTTCTGCAAGAATAATTTCTGTTACACGTTATGAACTCTTCAAACGTGCAGGGACATTCTCCTTCAGTGAGATGAATAAATTTTCCGTCTCATCTCTTGTTACCAGAACAACCAACGACCTTACATTTGTAGGCAATACACTTAACATGCTGTTCAGGTACATCCTGTACGGACCGCTGCTTGCTATTGTAGCTATCATAGGTCTTATAGTACTGGGTAAGCCGGACATGATGCTTGCAATATTAGGAGCACTTATTCTCATAATAATTGTAATCCTTATCGTAGTTAAGATCGTTCTTCCGAGGTACGAGGCAATCCAGACGAAGCTTGATAAGGTTGCTCTGGTTACCCGTGAGAATCTGGACGGTTTACGCGTAGTAAGAGCCTATAATGCTGAAGATTTCCAGGAAAAGAAATTTGCAGGCATTAATGAGGATCTTATGAAAACTGAAAGATTCTCCAACAGAGGCCTGGGAGTTCTTGTTCCGGTTATTTCCATCATCGTAGGTCTTCTGAATGTAATAATATATTCAGTAGGTGCAAAGCTTGTTGAGAATTCAGACGGAACATTTGTATTTGCGGATATTTCTGTAGTTATCCAGTTTGCAGCACTTATACTCATGGGCTTCATCATGATGGTTTCTGTAATCATACAGCTTCCCAGAACTCTTGTATGTGCAAAACGTATCAATGAAGTTATCGATACAGAACCTGCTGTTCAGAGTGCTGAAAAATCACCTGTTACATCAAAGAAGGGTACCATCGAATTCAGGAATGTAACATTTTCTTATCCGGGTGCGGAACTGCCGGCTCTTGAAAACCTTAACTTCAGGGTTGAACAGGGACAGACTCTTGCGATCATCGGTGCTACCGGTGCAGG
>JABUTA010000316.1:2249-3418 GCA_021443845.1 Parasporobacterium sp. | reverse complement strand
GGCTTTCAATAAAATATAGCCGTTCTCATATATTTGACAATTACGCACACATTACGCACAATAACAATGATTATCGTGCGTAATGTGTATAAGCCAAAATGCCAATGCGCTACGCGCTTTTGGTCTTTCCCCTTTCGCGGACACGCAAAACCAGCCGGAAAATCTCCCAAATCATTCCTGAATTCAGTTTCTTATACAGGCCGTTCCTACATTACAATGCACCTTTGACACTGCAATATAAAAGGTTCGCCATGAGCTGTCTCTGGCGAACCTTTATGCTTATTCTCACATTTCCCATCAGTTGACATTTCTCCACTGGCTGCATTGATAGAAATGTCTTTTCGATCATCATTTGGTAAAACCGCTATTCTGTACATATCAGTTCTCCATACATATCTCTTTTATACGTTTATAAACCCAGGATGTTGTCCTGCGTCCTTCTTCGAGAAGAATCTTTTTCTCATTAGGACTTAATCTATGTTTTAAAATGCTGATGTGCTTATCTGTAACATTGTCCCTTCCAAGAGCCTTAAGGGCCTGTATTGTAATCATGGTCATTCTTGAATAATCAGAAATCTGCTTGGTTGATCTGTGCATGAATTTCAAGATAGTGCCGTCGATGCTATACTCCCGGTACGGGCCGCTGGAAACATATTCATATATTGCAGGTACCTGCGTTGACAGTCCAAGCATGTTTAATGCAGTGTCCCCTGCAGGCGCGATATTCCAGCTGTAATTTCTGGCCATCGCTTCAGCAACTTCATTAACATCTACGGCAGTATATTCATCAAGTATTTCCGAATATTTCGGTTTATAATAAATGCCCGGAAGTACTCTCTGAATGATATCCTCGTCTGTGAACCTCTTTAGATTCTGCTTGACAGTATCATACTCCGCAATCTGTATAAAATCAGAAATGACAAAAGCCTTTCCATAAGGCAGTTCATATATTGTATTTAACATCGAATTCCTCATTGAATTAATTGGCATATCAGGTCATCTCCTTTCTCTCGAATTATTCTGTCACCAATATTGTATATTTTTAGTGACAGTGCGTCAAGCAAATTGTCACCAATGTTGTATGCTTTTAGTGACAGCCATCTAACCTTCACCTCCGACCTGTGTGGTTGGTATATAGGAAAGCCCTGCCGCGAGGGCAGGGCATGTAA
>JABUTA010000316.1:0-1767 GCA_021443845.1 Parasporobacterium sp. | reverse complement strand
ACAAACTTGTTCATCTTCGGATTCGGTGTGCAAGGCTCTTCAAAGCAGAATATATTGTACTTCTCTGCCTGTTTGCCCAGTTGAACCGCAACCTGTGCATCAATATATGAGTGATTCTCCATTATGATATCTACGTCAGGTCCGACAGCTTCCCTAACTGCAGCCAGCCTGCTGATAACCATGTCAACGACCTTAGGTGACTGAAGTCTGGTAGTCTTCTCGTGCAGCAGTCTGTTGCCTTCCTCATCGAATGTAAAGAAATCTATCTTGATCGCATCATAGCCATCTGCTACGGCCTTCCTGGCATTGCGTACATAGTCATCAATCGTAATGGCAGGAATCTTCCGATCGTCCCAGCCGAACTGCAGCTGGCTGGCATAGCAGCGCAACTTGTCTCGCACTTTGCCGCCGAGGAGCTGATACACCGGAACATTGAAGTACTTGCCCTTGATATCCCACAATGCAACGTCAAGAGCCGATATGGCAGAAAAAACGATTGGTCCTCCATTCTGACCCCAGAATGTATCCTTGTACAGAGTTTCCCATATTAATTCTGTCTGCAGCGGATCCATGCCTATAATCTTCTTAGCAAAGTCACATACTGCACCAAAAGCACCCCTGGCGCCTGTTCCATATGACATTGCAGCTTCTCCGTCTCCATAAATTCCGGAATCTGTGTAAACTCTGCACAATACAGGTGTCCACTTATTATCTGAAGGTTTAAGGTCCACCATTATCACGTCAACTTTAGTTATTATCATTCGAGCCCCCTTAATTATTTAATGTCCATCTGAGCAGGTAGTTCTTGAATCTCTCGAAGACCTGCATAACTATTACAAGCACGATTACCATAAATATAAATCCGCACCAGGCCTTATCATACAAACCGTATTCAGCATACTTCTTAACGAAGAATCCCATACCGTACTTTGCGCCATACATTTCTGCATATACAAGTACTACAAACGATCCCCTAAGAGATGTTATGAATCCGGACATTATTGATGGACTTGCCGCAGGCATTATCACCTTGAATAATTTTTCAATAGGATTCAGTTCCAGTGTTCTTGCCTTGTCGAGATATACCTTGTCTATTGTCATTATTCCGTTAATGGTGGCGAACAGAGTGGCCCATATTGTGTTGTAAACCACCAGAAAGAGCGATGCCACGCGGAAAGAAGGTGCCATAAGCAATGCAAACGGAGACATCAGAATGGAAGGGATTACGCTAACCGAATATACCACAGGGTATATGACCTTACGGATTTTGCGGTTCATACCCAAGATTGTTCCCAGAATAATAGCAATTGAGAAGGCAATTGCTATTGCCGGTATCATCAGCTGGAATGAATACAGCATGTTCAAGAAGAGTGTTGATGCATTTTCCGATGCAGCTGCCGCTATCTTTTCGACAGGCGGGAACAGGAACCCCCCGAACATACCTGTGTCAGCTATGTATTTATAGCCCAATACAATTCCAACATATATCAGTATAGTGATCCAATATGTCTTAAAGAACGTTAAAACCTTGTTCATTACAATCCTCCGGTCAATCAAAAGGAAGTGTTCGTAACAGACACAAGACTCAGCTATACCGCCGGTGCGGTATAGCTGAGTCGCCTCTGTCAATTACTTGTTGTTCTCTTCGAAGAACGCAACTCTACCATCGTAGAAGTCAGGATCCTCATCGTGATACTCAGCAACACACTCATCAAGAGCTGCCTTGTACAGGTCAGTGTTGATGTGATCTTCAATGTTGATATCCTT
>JABUTA010000315.1 GCA_021443845.1 Parasporobacterium sp. | reverse complement strand
ACGAAGAAGACTGGGATGGATGGAAGCTGCTCACAGAAGCTCTGGGCGACAGAGTACAGCTGGTAGGCGACGACCTGTTCGTAACTAACACAGCAAGACTTAGCGAAGGTATCGCCAAGGGTATCGCTAACTCAATCCTCATCAAGGTTAACCAGATCGGTACACTGACAGAAACCTTCGACGCTATCGAAATGGCTAAGAAGGCTGGATACACTGCAGTAGTATCACACAGAAGTGGTGAAACTGAAGATACAACAATCGCTGATATCGTTGTTGGTCTCAATGCAGGTCAGATCAAGACTGGTTCACTGTCAAGAACAGACAGAATCGCTAAGTACAACCAGCTCCTGAGAATCGAGGAAATGCTCGATACAGCAGCGCAGTATGCTGGTAAGGACGCTTTCTACAACATTAAGAACAAATAGGATTTTGTAATGCGCCATTTATGTATTGTATGCAATACATAAATGGCATACAAAAATTAATTGATTTGGGTTTGTTTATGTGGTAGACTAGTTAAGTTAGAATAATCAGGAGGAAGAAATGGCTATATTTTTAAAGGCGGTGCTTGCTCTTGCAAGTGTAATTTTAATAGTCAGCATTCTGCTTCAGTCAAGTAACAGCGCTGGTCTCTCCGGAGCTATCGGCGGTGGTGCAGAGCAGCTCTTCGGTAAGAAGAAGAGCCAGGGATACGAAGGTATCCTGAGCAAGATATCGACAGTTACAGCGGTACTGTTCATCGCTCTTTCACTCATACTCGTTGCAATAGAATAGCTGGCAAATTCACTGTATCAATTATTTATTGTATTTTTTGTTCGTAATCAACACTATTTAAGGGGCGTCACTGGCGCCTCTTATGTGGCTTGTTGAGACGTAGGGAGGTAAAGTTAAAATGAATGGTTTAGCAATAGCTGCTGTTGTTGCGGCTATTATCGGTCTTGCAGTTGCAGCTGGTTTAGCGTCATGGATCAGCAAGGCGCCTGCAGGAAATGACAGAATGAAGGAGATTTCAGGTTACATCGCAGAAGGTGCAATGGCATTCCTGAAGAGAGAATACAAGATTATGGCTATCGTAATCATCGTTCTCTTCCTGCTCATTGGATTCTTCATAAGCTGGGTTACAGGTATCCGGTACGTATGCGGAGCATGCTTATCAGTACTGGCAGGCTTCTGCGGCATGAAGGTGGCTACACTTGGTAACGTAAGAACAGCTAACGCTGCTATGGAATCAGGTATGAACAAGGCACTGAAGGTTGCCTTCAGATCAGGTGCTGTAATGGGTCTTTGCGTTTCAGGCTTAGGCTTATTCGGACTCGGCGTAGTAATTTGCGTTCTCGATCTGGGAACAGTAGTACAGTGCGTAACAGGCTTCGGTCTCGGCGCATCATCAATGGCCCTCTTCGGAAGAGTTGGCGGCGGTATCTACACTAAGGCAGCTGACGTTGGTGCTGACCTGGTTGGTAAGGTAGAAGCCGGCATTCCTGAAGATGACCCGAGAAACCCTGCTGTAATCGCTGACAACGTTGGTGACAACGTAGGTGACGTTGCTGGTATGGGTTCCGACTTATTCGAATCATATGTTGGTTCAATCATTTCAGCTGTTACTCTGGCATCGGTTGCAGCAGCAGCTTCAGGCGGAATATTCCAGGAAGCACAGGCAGCACTGTTCCCGCTCATTATGGCAGCAGTTGGTATTCTGGCATCAATCATCGGAATTCTCCTCGTAAGAGGTAAGGAAGGTTCAAACCCTGCAAACGCTCTGAATGC
>JABUTA010000314.1 GCA_021443845.1 Parasporobacterium sp. | reverse complement strand
CCCTTATGGTCTCATGGGACAGCGTAGGGCCCGTGGTTAACGAAAAGAAATCAAAGAAGAGATGTCTTGAAGGAATCAAACGATTCAATGTCAAATGTTCCGGCATGAACCAGGAAATGAGGTTCCTGAGCGGTGGCAACCAGCAGAAGGTGCTTCTTGAGAGATGGCTGATATCAGATCCTGATATAGTGATCCTTGATGAGCCAACCAGGGGAATAGACGTAGGAGCGAAGTCGGAAATCTATAAAGAGATCAGGGATATTTCGGCGAAGGGAAAAGCGGTACTTATGGTCTCATCAGAACTTCCGGAGATACTGGGAGTATGTGACAGGATAGTGGTAATGCATGAAGGGACACTGATGGCGATTCTAGACAGGGATGAAGCCGACCAGGAAAAGATAATGCATTATGCATCAGGATTAAAGACAAATTAAGCGTATGGAGGCGGACAATGGAAAATAAGAAAGATTTTTCAATGAAAATTAGAAAATTCCTTGCAAATGACAAGGTCGGTGCCATTCTGATCGTTGTGGTCATGTGCCTGTTCCTGATCATCACTACGGAGCATTTCCTTACAGGAAGGAATATAATGACACTTCTTAAGCAGAGTTCATTTTACATGATCGTGGTAATGGGCGTGCTCTGTGTGTTCATGGGCGGCGGCATGGATCTGTCTACAGGCGCAACAATGTGCATGTCAGCGATCATGACGGCAATGCTTGCAAGGGAAGAACTGAACCTGCCTATCATAGTCATCATACTCGCGGCCATAGTTGTGGGACTTGTGATTGGTTTCATAAATGGTTTCCTTATAGGATACCTGAACCTTCCGGCATTTATCGAGACCCTTGGAATGAGCATACTTCTTGGTGGCGCTACGCTTGTAATCACTGAGGGATATTCAGTCAACGGCCTTTCAGAGGCATTCTGCAATATGGGAATCGGCAAGATCCTTGATATTCCGATTCCGGTAATCGTTGCTGTTGTTATGTGCATCATAATGTGGTTCGTGCTTAAGAAGACCAGATATGGACGCCATCTGGCAGCAACAGGAGGCAACGAACAGGCTGCGATCGTTTCAGGTATCAATACAAAGCGTGTGAAGATGTTCTCATATATGCTGTGCAGCGTATTTGCATCGATCGGCGGAATGCTGCTGTGCGCAAGGTTTCAGTCAGGCCAGTTATCCATCGGTGCAGGGTACGAACTTAATGCCATATCAGCAGCAGTCATCGGCGGTGCCAGCATGACAGGCGGAGCCGGATCGGTAATCGGCTGTGTATTCGGCACATTCGTACTTACGATCCTGACAAACGGTCTTGATATCCTCCATGTAAATGCTTACTGGCAGAACGTTGTACAGGGTATAGTCATTATATTTGCAGTACTGCTTGATGTAATCAGGCATAAGATCAAGGACAGCATTAAATAATATTTTCATATTCTTCTACAGGCTCCGGGCTGGACAGCAGTTTGCTGTTTGGCTCGGGTTTTTATATAATGTAATGCATGGATCAGGAGCTTGAACTTAAACAGAAACAGACCATCACCTCTGCAATCATACAGTCTATGGAGATCCTCCAGATGGGCAGTGCAGAGTTGGAGTCTTATATCGATAACCTGGCATACGAGAATCCGTTCGTTGAAATCAGTGACTGCAGGTCTTCTGATGAGCCGGTAAACGGGCTGGTTTCCATGCGCAGTCCGGATTTTATCGCATCCACAGATTTCCAGAACCGTGAGTATTATAAACAGGACAGGGCTGAGGACAG
>JABUTA010000313.1 GCA_021443845.1 Parasporobacterium sp. | reverse complement strand
ATATATATATATATATGTCAGCCGGATGTCAGAATTAACTGATAATTAC
This sequence comes from Parasporobacterium sp., assembly GCA_021443845.1. Classification (GTDB taxonomy): domain Bacteria; phylum Bacillota; class Clostridia; order Lachnospirales; family Lachnospiraceae; genus RGIG5612. The sequence continues at coordinate 1,723 of JABUTA010000313.1, read as the reverse complement.
ATCAGATCGGAAATCAGAACAGGCCTGAGATTCTTCCGTCTGCGTCAACGTCTATCTTCTCGGCAGCAGGAACCTTAGGAAGTCCCGGCATTGTCATGATATCGCCGGTAAGAACTACAACAAAGCCTGCACCTGCAGAAATCTTCACATTCTTAACAGTTACTGTGAAGTTTTCAGGAGCACCTAACTTGGCCGGATCATCAGAGAAGCTGTACTGGGTCTTTGCAACACATACAGGGCATCCGCCGAATCCTAATTCCTCAAGGCGTGTCAGCTGCTTCTTGGCAGCAGGCATATATGTTACGCCGGTGCCATGATATATCTTCTTAACAATAGCATCGATCTTTTCCTCAAGAGAAAGTTCAGATTCATAGCTGAATGTGAAATCACCCTGTTCTTCTTCACAGAGACGTACAACTTCACGGGCCAGATCTTCGCCGCCCTTGCCGCCTTCAGCCCATACGGTTGAAAGGATGGTGTTAACGCCAAGTTCTTTACATTTAGCAATGATGAAATCGATTTCAGCATCGGTATCAGTCGGGAATCTGTTAACAGCTACTACGCAAGGAAGCTTGTAAACATCCTTGATGTTTGAAACATGACGGAGAAGGTTAGGAATACCTTTTTCAAGAGCTGCGATGTCCTCGGTTCCGAGAGATTTCTTATCAAGACCGCCGTGCATCTTGAGAGCACGAACTGTAGCAACAACTACAACAGCGTCAGGAGTAAGACCTGCCATACGGCACTTGATATCCAGGAACTTCTCAGCACCCAGGTCAGCACCGAAGCCGGCTTCTGTTACTGTGTAGTCGCCCATCTTGAGAGCCATCTTTGTAGCTATTACAGAGTTGCAGCCGTGAGCGATGTTTGCGAAAGGTCCGCCGTGTACGAAAGCAGGAGTTCCTTCAAGAGTCTGTACCAGGTTAGGCTTAAGAGCATCCTTCAGAAGAGCTGTCATGGCACCCTGTGCATTAAGGTCACCGCAGGTTACAGGCTGATCATCATAGGTATAGCCAACGATGATTCTTGCAAGTCTTTCCTTAAGGTCAGTGATAGAGTTTGAAAGACACAGAACAGCCATGATCTCACTTGCAACAGTGATATCGAAACCATCCTCACGGGGAGTTCCGTTAACCTTGCCGCCTAAACCGTCAACGATGAAACGGAGCTGTCTGTCGTTCATGTCAACGCAGCGCTTCCAGGTGATCTTTCTTACGTCAATGTTAAGAGAGTTGCCCTGCTGGATGTGGTTGTCAAGCATTGCAGCAAGAAGGTTGTTTGCAGCACCGATAGCATGGAAGTCGCCTGTGAAATGAAGGTTGATATCTTCCATAGGGATAACCTGTGCGTAGCCGCCGCCTGCAGCACCGCCCTTAACACCGAATACAGGTCCTAAAGAAGGCTCTCTTAAAGCAACGGTAACATCCTTGCCGATACGGCGGAGACCGTCAGCCAGACCGATGGTAGTGGTGGTTTTTCCTTCTCCTGCAGGAGTAGGAGTGATTGCAGTTACAAGAATGAGCTTGCCGTCTTCACGGGTGGTCTCTTTAAGAAGAGAAAGGTCTATTTTAGCCTTGTAGTTGCCGTACTGCTCGATGTATTTCTCATCAACGTGAGCACGCTCTGCAATAGTTTTAATGTGTTCAGGCTTGCATGCCTGAGCGATTTCGATATCTGATAAATATGCCATTTGTTGATCCTCCTTGTGGAATGTAGCTTAAAT
>JABUTA010000312.1 GCA_021443845.1 Parasporobacterium sp. | reverse complement strand
GAATTTGAAGAAATGATCCGGGAGAGAGTTCTGCAGGTGATCGGAAAGGCTATGGATGGGAATCATGTGCTGGATGTATCTTTCAAGATGTGCCATGACAGCGATGGATAAGATGAAGCATGTTTTTGAAGTTAATTTCTTTGGTCTCACTTTACTGACACAGTATGTTTCAAGATTAATGACGAGACAGAATTCAGGGTCCATTATCAGCATCTCATCGGTTGCAGGAATAGATGGCAGACCAGCTCAGTATGAATATGCAAGCAGTAAAGCCGCAATTATCGGCGGTGTACGGCAGCTTGCCAGGGAACTTGCACCATATAATATCAGGGTGAATGCAATAGCGCCAGGTATTGTTGCTACAGATATGGGGGACCTGATCGATGAGAAACTGAAAGAGATGGTTGTTTCAAATGTAATGATGAATCGTGTGGCAAAACCTGAAGAAATCAGTAATGCAATAATGTTTTTGGCAAGTGATTTGTCAAGTTATGTTACGGGACAAGTACTTAGAGTAGATGGAGGTATGTAGATGGCAGATTTTGTTATGGTAAATAAGTGCAAAGCCGCTGCCAATCAGATTCGGAGAGATATCATTGACATGACATTTGCAACTGGTAATACTGGCGCACATTTGGGCGGGAGTTTGTCAATGGCTGAAATGCTTGCTGCACTGTATGTTGGCTGCCTAAGGTACAATATAAATGATGATCATTGGGATGAAAGGGACAGAGTTATACTCAGTAAAGGTCATGCAGCATTAGCTCTTTATCCCGCAATGGTTCAGGCAGGAATTCTCGAAAGGACGAGATTAGAAGAGTTTAAAATGAATGGGTCACAATTATCCGGGCATCCTTCGCTGAATGGCCTTCCGGGTATTGAGTTTGCAAGTGGTAGTCTTGGACAAGGGCTGTCATTGGGAGTAGGTGTCTGTCTGGCATTAAAGCGAAAGGACAATTGCAAGTCCAGGGTTTTTGTTTTCATGGGAGATGGCGAAAGTAACGAAGGATCTGTATGGGAAGCGGTAGCCAGCGCATCACACTTTGGATTAAACAGGTTAGTTGCAATTATTGATACGAATAAGATTCAGTATGATGGTCACACGGATGAGATTCTTAGTATGTCGCCCATGGCTGATAAGTGGAAGGCTTTTGGCTGGGACGTGATAGAGCTTGACGGACATAACATTGAAGAATTGCTTGATGCATATAACACGGAAAGTAAGAAACCACTTGCTATCATTGCCAATACGGTTAAAGGAAAAGGTGTTTCTTATATGGAAAACAACTGGAGGTTCCATAATTCGAGATTATCAAAGAAGCAATATGAGCAGGCAATAGAGGAACTGGAGGGTACTGTATGATCGAGATTAATTCAACCAATACAAGAATCTGGTCGAGATTAGGGCCTAGTGGAGCAGTCGGTATTGCGGCGATGGAAATGGGTGAAAGCAATCCGGAAGTATTGATGTTAACAGCGGATTTATGCTTTTTCTCCGGACTGGAAAGATTTAAAGATAAATATCCGGATAAACTGTATAACTTCGGAATTGCTGAACAAAACATGGTAGGAGCAGCAGGCGGGTTTGCGAAAGAAGGATTCATTCCATTTATATCAACTTATGCAAGCTTTTGCGCATCAAGATGTGCAGACCAGGTGCGCGTAAATATGTCCTATATGAAGCTACCAATTAAAATGTTAGGACTTACGGCGGGGTATGGAGCAGGTATTCTTGGTGCAACACATATGAGCGTTGAAGATGTTGCCCAGCCTCA
>JABUTA010000311.1 GCA_021443845.1 Parasporobacterium sp. | reverse complement strand
CTGGTCTTCCGTCAGCTGATATAACTGGTCGGTCAGCATATATACACGGGAATCACCTATATTCATGATGTAATAATGGTCTTCGAAAATAATAAGGGCTGCCAGAGTGGTTCCCATACGAACATGAAGATCGTTGGCATAGGCACATAATTTATCATTCATTTCCAGAACGATATTGTCCCAGTCAAGTTTCATATCCTCTACACGGAATCCCTTATCTATTAAGCTCGGCAGTTCGTTTTCAAACCATTTTTCAAATACACGCACAACAGACGCACTGGCCATTTCACCCTTGGCCAGTCCGCCCATTCCGTCGCATATAACGCACAGACAAACCTTTCCCAGGCTTGTCTGTGCTGCTTTAATAAGCAATGAATCTTGGTTTGTATTTTTCTTGATGCCGATATCCGAATGGGCCGCAATCAAAAGTTCCATGCTCATCCACCTTAAAAATTACTTATCCAATAGTGAATGTGAATTCTTCATCGGCAAGTTTAATAACGTCACCGTTTACAAGTTTCTGCTTTCCACCGGCAGGAACCGAGATTCCGTTTACAAATGTTCCGTTAGTTGCATTATGATCCTGAATTGAGAATCCTTCAGCCTCGCTGTAGAGGATGTCTGCATGAGCACGGCTTACATTTGTATTATCAGCTACGCAGTAATCAACTTTTCTTCTTTCCTTACCAATCTTGAATGTAGCCTTGGTAATGGTAATTCTTTCGCTGTTTCTCTTACGTACAAGATGTGCCGGAGGCATATTTGTATTTGAAAGAACTGTTGTCTCTGAGTCACCGAAGTTGAGAATTCCTGTTTCAGCAGAACCATCATCCATGATAGGTGCTGTAAATACAGGTGGTGTCGGTGGCTTAGGTGCTGTAGGTGCAGTTGTCGGAGCTGTATTTCCCCATGCATTTGGTACAGGAGCCGGAGGCGTAGGTGCCTTACGACTTCCTGCCTGCTTAGCTTCTTTCTTCTTCTTAGAAGACACAACAATGATGATAACTACAACTGCTGCGATAACTACAACTGCTGCGATAATTATGATAATGGGCCAAGGAATGGATTTTTCTTCCTTAACCAAGTTGTTTTCAGCTGACTTAAGTGCTGAAACTGCTGCATCAACATCGCTCTGTGATGCGCTGCCGTTAGCAAGAACTTCTTCTGCCTTAGCGATTGCGTCATTAAGAGCCTTCATGCTTTCAGCTGTTACGTTTTCTGTATCAGCAATCTTAGCTGATGCAAGAGCTGCCTGAAGAGCTGATGTGTCAACTGCTGCAGGAGCCGTCTCTTCTGTTTCTACTTCTGATGGCTCTGTAACTGCAGTGCTTGCAGAAGCATCTGATGAATCATATGTGATTCCTAAAAGATCAAGAACTTCTTTGATTTCATTAATCTGAATTGAATAGTAATATGATGCAAGTCCGCTGCTTGTTGTGAAGCAGTTAACACCAACTACATTACCGTTATTGTCAACAAGCGGACCGCCTGAACTTCCGTCTGCAAGGATTGCCGAATGTGCAATTGCCGGAATAGGTGATGTGTAAAGAACAGTATCCGCTAATTTACTTACTGTACCGCTTGTAATTGTTACGTCTTCCTGAGTATATGTAACATCTGTCTGCTGGTTCTGAACAAGTCCCGGGAATCCAAGGGCAAATACGCTCTGGGTCTGGTTTAACTTGTCGCTGTCACCAAGAACGAGTCTTTCACGACCGCCGCGGATTGGCTGGCTGAGCTTAAGTACTGCGAAGTCAGCTTCTGCACTGTAAGCGC
>JABUTA010000310.1 GCA_021443845.1 Parasporobacterium sp. | reverse complement strand
CTGCTGAACAACAAAGAGGCCATGCAGAGGGTCAGAGATTATGTTGATAAATACGACATCCGTATCGTAGATGAAAAGGGTAACGTATCACAGCTGAGCGGTGGAAATGCCCAGAAGGTCATAATCGCCAGGGAGTTTGAAAACGACCCGGCGCTCATCATAGCTTCCCAGCCCACCAGAGGTGTTGACGTAGGCTCAATAGAGTTCATCCACACCAGCCTGCTGGATTTCCGGAATAAAGGCGGAGCCGTGCTGCTGGTATCAAGCGAGCTCAGCGAGGTAATGAGCCTTTCTGACCGTGTAATAGTTATGTATAAGGGCGGTATCATCGGAGAAGTCGACCCGAGGAAAGTAAGCCGTGAGGATATAGGCCTCTTAATGGCCGGAGCAAAGCCGAAGGGGGTGGAATTAAATGCATGACAATCATATTTCCAAGAAGATCCTTAATACCTTTGTTCCTGTATTAGTGGCATTTGCCATAGGAGCGGTCATCATACTGATCGCAGGGGATAATCCCCTGACAGTATATGGGGTACTGTTTAAAAAATCCCTGTTCAACGCAAAGGGATTTGCAAATACCCTTCATTATGCATCACCGATGATACTGACGGGACTTGCTATAGCCATTACCTTCAAAGCGAACATTTTTAATATGGGTGTAGAGGGACAGATGCTGTTCGGAGCGTTCTTTTCCGGCATCGTGGGTGCATACCTCCCGATAGAAAGCTCCTTTGTAATGAAGGTATTATGCATACTGACAGGTGCAGTATGCGGCATGATCTTCGCCCTGATACCGGCCCTTCTTAGGGCATATCTTCATGTGGATGAGATGGTAGTAACCCTGACATTGAATTATGCCATGGCTAAGGTTCTGGAGTATCTGTCATCCTCAGTATTCCGTGACCAGGGCTCAGGTTATGTATGTACACCTACCATCCAGAACAGTGCCATGTTCACAAGGTTTGGAAATAATAAGCTGACAGCATTTTTCTTCATTGCACTGGCAATATTTGTGATCATGTGGGTCATCATGCGCAAGTCAGTACTGGGCTATGAAGTTACAGCCATAGGCAGAAATCCAAAGTTTGCGGAAGCATCCGGCATGAACACAAGGAAAAAGATAATCATCCTCATGCTGATAAGCGGTGCCCTGGCAGGCATAGCCGGAGCCGGTTATATGATGAGTGACCAGTTCAAATACAGCCTCAGCTTTTCAGGAAGCCCGGGTCTGGGATGGGACGGAATGCTGATAGCGCTTCTGGGACGTCATTCGCCAGTAGGTATACTGGTAGCATCAATATTCTACAGCGTGCTGAAGACAGGTGCAGACAACATCAACCTGTATACCGATATCCCTAAGGAGATCATTGCCGTAATACAGGCCATCATGATCCTGTTCCTTGCGGTCAAGTTTTTCAATGAGCGTTACGGGCTGTTCAAAAAATTCGGAAAACAGAAGAAGGAGGTAGTTAAATAATGATCGGACGTATATTACATCAGACAATTATTGATGCATCTCCAATCCTTTTATGCGTGCTCGGAGGACTGTGGGCATATAAAGCAAACGTACTGAACATAGCCCTTGAAGGAATGATGCTCGTAGGATCATTCGTTGCGGTGCTTTCCATGTTCTTCGGAATCCCGATGATCCCTGCATACCTTCTTGCAATAATAGCATCACTTTTGCTGGGGGTCGCATTTTCCGCACTGGGCATAGCAAAGAAAGGAAACGTAATCGTTGTAGGCCTCGGAATCAACATGCTGGTTCTTGTAGATCAGCAGCCGAGAGTTTTGAATATTCTTCAGATG
>JABUTA010000030.1 GCA_021443845.1 Parasporobacterium sp. | reverse complement strand
TGATACCTAAAAGATCTTTTGCGATCTGCTTCTTTAAATCCATTTGTATAGCCTCCTTTATCTTGTTGCCCGACTGATCAGTCGATGAATTCTGACACGCATCTGTTATATGCGGCTACCGGATCGGCAGCTGCTGTGATGGAACGGCCCACTACGATGTAATCCGATCCTATTTCCTTACAGCGGGCAGGAGTCGCGATCCTTACCTGATCCCCAACTGCATCATCTGCGAATCTTACTCCCGGTGTTACGGTGAGGAATTCACTGCCGCAGATTTCGTGAACTGTGCCTGCCTCAAGAGGTGAGCACACTACGCCGTCAAGGCCGGCGTTTCTCGCATTCAGTGCATAATGTGAAACAACATCCGGAAGGGGAGCATTGATGAGGAGTTCCTTCTGCATGCGTTCCTCGCTGGTTGAGGTAAGCTGTGTTACCGCAATGAGAAGAGGTCTTGTTCCGTCAGGACGTGTAAGTCCCTTAAGAGCTGCCTCCATCATGGCTGCTGTACCCGCCGCATGGAGGTTGCACATATCCACATCCAGTTTTGAGAGGACCGCCATGGATTTTCCGACTGTATTCGGAATATCATGAAGCTTTAAGTCCAGGAAAATCTTATGGCCTCTTGCTTTAAGATCTCTTACGATCTGTGGGCCTTCTGCATAAAACAGTTCCATACCGATCTTTACATAAGGCTTTCTTTCAGTGAACTGATCAAGAAATTCCAGTGTCTGTCTGCCTGAGTCAAAGTCACAGGCGATGATAACATCTTTTCCCATTAGTGTGCTCCTCCTATTATATCACTCAATTTGTTTATTCCGTATTTCTCCATTACCGCAGGAAGATCACTTACAATGTCCCTGCAGACAAAAGGATCTGTAAGGTTGGCTGCACCGATCTGAACTGCCGATGCCCCTGCCAGCATCATTTCAATTACATCCTCGGCAGAAGATACTCCTCCCATACCTATGACAGGTACCTTTACTGCTTCATATACCTGATAAACCATTCTTACCGCTACAGGGAAAATGGCACTTCCGGAAAATCCCCCCATCTTGTTGGCTATCACCGGCTTTTTGCTCTTAAGGTCTATACGCATTCCCAGAAGTGTATTGATAAGGCTTATGCCGTCTGCACCTGCATCCTCGCAGGCCTTAGCTATGGCCGCAATGTCTGTTACATTAGGACTCAGCTTGATGTAGACAGGTTTTGAAGTTACTGCCTTTACTGCCTTTGTGACTTCTGCTGCTGCCTCCGGAGATGTCCCGAAGCTTAAGCCGCCTCCGTGAACATTAGGACAGCTTACATTAACCTCAAATATTCCTATCTGATCACACTCATCCAGACGTCTGCAGGTTTCCGCATATTCTTCCACAGAAAATCCGCTGACATTGGCTATCACCTTCTTATGGAAATACTCTTTCATGGCAGGAAGCTGCACTGCGATCACTTCGTCAACCCCCGAATTCTGAAGACCTACGGAATTGATCATTCCGGCGGTACATTCCGCTATTCTCGGTGTGGGATTTCCGAACCTGGGGTTAAGTGTTGTTCCCTTAAATGAAAATGTTCCCAGGCAGTTTATATCGTAAAGCTCTGCAAATTCCCTGCCGAAGCCAAAGGTACCGCTGGCAGGAATTACAGGATTGTCCAGTTCCCATCCGGACAGGGTTACTCTTGTATCTACCATATGATTTCCTCTCTTTCCATAACAGGTCCGTCCTTGCAGATCCTCTTATTGCCGGTAAGTGTCCTGCAGCTGCATCCCATACAGGCACCGAATCCGCAGCCCATTCTTTCCTCGAAACTTAACTGTCCTGACGTCACTGCTGCCTTATTAACTGCCCTGAACATAGGCATCGGTCCGCAGGTATAAAAATACGTATAATCAATACCGGGCATCGCATCCGTTACAAATCCTTTGCCTCCGTAAGATCCGTCAGCAGTCATGATGATAACCTCTGCCCCCAGTGCTTTAAATTCTTNTTCCTCATAAAACACTTCCGACTGAGTGTTGAATCCCAGAATGACCGTAACCTTCTTTCCCTGTGCCAGCAGCTGCCTGCACAGCCAGTACATAGGAGGCACACCTACACCGCCTCCTATAAGAAGTGGTCTGTCCCCGCTCTTTGAAAGGTCATATCCGTTGCCGAGGCCTGTAAGGATATCCAGAGTATCACCCTTCTGATACCCTGTCATCTGCCTGGTTCCCGCACCTACGGTCTTGTAGACCAGGGTAAGCTCCCCATCGGTCTTATCGCATACGGATATGGGTCTTCTCAGGAATTTCCCTTCCAGCCTGATGTTTACAAACTGTCCGGGAGCGGTGATAGCTTCGGTGTCACCCTGAAGTACCATTCTGTAAACATCCTTTGTTAATGATTCATTGCTTTTTATTGAAAATAGTGATTGTTTCATATTTGTTTCCTTTATTATTCTGTTCTGCCCGTGCATGAGTATATCTGAAAGCGAATACTTCAATCCGTTATTTTCTGTACTCGTAGGCAATCCTTCCGTCACACACCGTCAGCAGGCATCTGCCGTTAACTTCCCATCCTTCAAAAGGGGTAGCCCTTCCTTTGGACAGGAAATCAGCCGGATCAATGGTATATCTGTCGGAAAGGTCAAATACCGTGAAATCATCAGCAGTATCGATGCCGAACCGTTCCTTCGGAGCATCCACCATCATCTGCAGAAGCCTTTCCAGGGATATTCTGCCCTCCTTAACCAGGTACGTATAAAGAAGCGGAAATGCAGTTTCAATACCCACGACACCCATTGCGCTGCCGGCCAGACCTTTACCCTTTTCCTCTGCACTGTGAGGAGCATGGTCTGTGGCGATCATGTCTATGGTTCCGTCAGTAATGCCCTCAAGGAGAGCCTTCTTATCCTCTTCGCTTCTTAAGGGAGGATTCATCTTGAACCTGCCGTTTTCCTGAAGGTCATCCTCGCACATAAGCAGATAGTGAGGTCCTGTTTCGCAGGTGATATTTACTCCTGCTGCCTTTGCCTTTCTTATGATATCTACGCTCTCTTTAGTTGAAATGTGGCATACATGGTAGGCACATCCTGTTTCCTTTACCAGTTCAATATCTCTGGCAATCTGTTCATATTCGCTGGCACTGCAGATACCCTTATGTCCGTGTTCCGCTGCATATCTGCCTTCGTGGATATATCCGCCCTTTAAAAGTTCATTTACCTCACAATGGGCAGCGATGGGTTTTCCCAGCTGACGTGCCTTTATCATGGCAGAATGCATCATATTGTCTTTTTGCACGCCTCTGCCGTCATCGGAAAATCCGCATACATAAGGTGCCATCCCTTCCATGTCAGAAAGCTCTTCGCCCTTTTCCCCGCAGGTAATGGCTCCGTAGGGACAGACTCTTATCACTGCGTCTTTTCTTATTATATCAAGCTGTTCATTAAGATGTTCCGTGCTGTCAGGCACCGGATTCAGGTTGGGCATGGAGCATACAGCAGTGTATCCGCCCCTTGCCGCAGCAGCAGTGCCTGTAGCAATAGTTTCTTTATATGAAAAACCCGGCTCCCGCAAATGAACATGTACATCTGCGAGTCCGGGTAATATCAGACAATTTTCGTATATTTCATCACCAGGTTCAAATTCATCAGAAAATTCAAGCTTTCCGTCGCATACTTTCGCATTCAGTATGGCCAGAGAACCATCTTTATATACCTTCGCATTCTTATATGCTTTAGACATAAATACTTACCTCACTGAGCATGACAGCGTCCTTAACTATATCTGTAATATGCTATCATAAACCATTGAGGTTATCAATCTGAAAGTATCTGCATCAATGAACTTCGGCTCCGGTTCTTTTTCCTTCACCGATCTTCAGAAGAATGGCCAGTATCGCTATTACAACGGCTATATTTCCCATTGTCACAAATCTGGCTGATACCGCAAAGATTCCTTTCAGTTTTTCCGTCAGAGTTGAGATAAGGGGAGCGATGAATACGCCTATATATGAGCTTCCCATTATAAGTGCAGTGTTGATGGTTTCATATCCTCTGAGCCTTGAAGCCGCGGACATGCAGACCGGCATTACCGTACTCATGGATGTTCCGGCAATAAATGCCCCGATAGTTACCCCCGCCACAGTAGGACAAAGACCCATAATATATGTCCCCGCCGCCAGCAGCAGAAGCCCTGCAACATTGGTCATCCTTCTGAATATACGGCTGACCATTCCGAATACCAGCCCCATAAGCATGCCTGCCAGCATGAATACCGTGGACATGGTTCCTGCAAATGCCGTGTCTCCCAGAGCATATTCCCTGACAAGTTCGGACATATTAACAGGGATGGCACTGTATACCGTAAGGAAAAGGACTGTAATGATCATTTCCTTCCAGATAACCAGTCTGAACTTCGGGCGTTCTTCAGCTTTGCCTTCAGCCGTCATGTCCCCTGTCTTTCTGCCGCCCTTTACACCGATCAGTGTGAATATAATGCCCGGAACTGCCAGCAGATATACCAGATATCCGTAGTTCCACCCCATTACCGCCAGGAATCCGCCTATGAACGTCATAAGCATGCCGCCTATTGTAGAGGCACTGCTCTGCCATCCCAGCATGGTATGCTGCTCGCTTCCGGTATAGGTTTCATTTATAAGTCCCGGACCTATAGGTGCCACCATACCCAGGCCTATACCTATAACACCTGCCCATACATATAATATGGTAATGCTTCCGTGGAAAGCTGTCGCCAGAATTCCTCCTGCGCAGACTATAAGAAGACCTGCAAGCGCCAGAGCTTTCTTGGGAAGCTTTTCCGCCATAAATGCCGATATGATCACAAATATCATGCAGAATATACTGGGAAATGTCATGAGAAACTGTATGGCAACTCCCGGCACATCCGGAAATGCTTCTCCGATCTTTGCAAGAATCGGGGATATTCCGTTGGTTCCCAGCTGCACCATTGACATTGTAAGCACAGCAATCTTAAGCAAAATCCCTTTGTTGTTTTTCATTATTATCATCCTCATCTCTCACGGGCCGGTAATGTCCTGCATAAACAGGCAGACCCGTGGTCTATTGTGACATTTTTTTCATAAATTGTAAACGAAAAATCAGCACTTTGTTGAATTGTGAATACCTGCTTCTCATGCTAGAATTCCTTTGTTACATGGTATTCTTTGTGACTGACGGACACAGCAGGTAACTGCGGGGAAGCAAAGAATCCGATACGCGGATTTTATTCCGCAGCCGACCGTCTGGGCACAGTTTTAACGCTTCCGTTGGACTGCGCTCTTTTATTTTTTAAGGAGAAATTAATGAAAAAAGTCGGAATCATTATGGGCAGCGACAGCGACCTGCCTATCGTACAGAAGGCCATAGATACTCTTACAGGCCTTGAGATCCCTTTTGAAGTGCACGTATACTCTGCACACCGTACCCCCGAAGAAGCAAGGCAGTTCTCTGTCAGTGCAAGGGAAAAGGGATTCGGTGCCATCATTGCAGCCGCCGGTATGGCCGCTCATCTGGCAGGAGCCATAGCCGCCAATACCACTCTGCCGGTTATCGGTATTCCATGCAAGTCCTCCGTGCTTGACGGTATGGATGCACTGCTTTCAACTGTCCAGATGCCCTCGGGAATTCCTGTGGCAACTGTGGCAATAAACGGTGCTGCCAATGCAGCCCTTCTTGCTGCGCAGATTCTTGCCGTATCAGATGCTGCTCTTGCCCGCAAGCTTGACACCATGAGAAAAGAAGGGGCCGATAAAGTCCTTTCAAAGGATGCGGCTATAGCTGCACAATTTAACAGATAAATTCTATTCCGGCAGGCATATTTGTCTGCCGGAAAACAGTTTATTCAGCACATCATTTCGAACAGGAGATTAAAATATGGGAGGATTTTTCGGTGCAGTGGGACAGGAAGATGTCATGCAGGACGTTTTCTTCGGAACTGACTACCACTCACATTTGGGAACAAAAAGTGCCGGTATGGCTGCTTTTGATGAAGAATGGGGACTTCAGCGCAAGATTCACGGAATTGCCAACTCTCCGTTCCGTACACAGTTTGAAGACATTTTCACCAGCATGAAAGGAACTGCTGCCATCGGCTTCATCAACGATACCGACCCCCAGCCTCTGCTGGTACGTTCCAAACTCGGCACCTTTGCCATCGCCTTTGTAGGCATCATACGCAATACAGAAGAGCTTATAGCTGAATATATAGAGCAGGAAGGCTCCCAGCTGAATGCACTTTCCAAGGGCGGCGTTAATACAACCGAGCTTCTCGCCGCACTTATCAACCGCAAGAATTCATTTGTAGAAGGCATACATTTTGCCCAGGAAGTCATTGACGGTACTGCCGTCATCCTCATAGTTACAGAAACAGGCTCCATCATTGCGGCAAGAGATAAAACAGGCATACTTCCGGTACATATCGGAAAAAGCGAAACCGGTCATGCCATTTCCTTCGAAGACTTTGCGTACCAGAAGCTGGGATATACCAGCGAATACGAATTAAAAGCCGGCGAGATAGTTGAAGTTACTGCTTCAGACATGAAGATTCTGTCAGAAGGCAGCAGAAACTGTAAAATATGTGCCTTCCTGTGGACATATTACGGATTCCCAACCGCCTGCTACGACGGAGTAAACGTCGAGGTAATGCGCTGCAGGAACGGCGAGATCATGGCCCAGCACGAAATTGACAACGGGACCCTTCCGGATGTCGACACCGTAGCCGGTGTTCCTGACTCAGGCACCCCTCATGCCATTGGTTTTGCCAACAGAAGCCATCTGACCTTCGGCCGGCCATTTATAAAATACACACCTACCTGGCCCAGAAGCTTCATGCCCCCTACACAGGCCGACAGAAATAAGATCGCCAAGATGAAGCAGGTACCGGTTGACGCTCTCATCAGAGACAAGAAGCTCCTGTTTGTGGATGATTCCATTGTCAGGGGTACCCAGATGAGGGAGACCGTTGAATTCCTCTATGAAAGCGGTGCAAAGGAAGTTCATATGCGTTCTGCCTGCCCGCCTATCATGTACGGCTGCAAGTTCCTGAACTTCTCACGAGCTACCAGCGAAAATGAGCTTATCGCCAGGGCCACCATTCTGGAGCTGGAAGGGGAAGAAGGGCTTAAGCACCTGGATGAATACTGTGATTATGATTCTGAACGGGGCAGAAAAATGCGTCAGGCAATATGTGAAAAGCTCCATATGTCTTCTCTGGAGTTCCAGACCATCGACGGACTTATAGAAGCCATCGGAATCGATAAAGATAATCTTTGTACTTACTGTTGGACAGGAAAGGAATAAATCATGCACGAGAATTCAAGATCAGATGTATATGCAGCTGCCGGTGTTGATATCACTGCCGGATATAAGGCTGTAGAACTCATGAAGAAACACATCGCAAAAACCATGACTTCCGGTGTCTGCTCAGACGTAGGCGGCTTCGGAGGGCTCTTCGAACTGGACCTTACAGGCATCACCCGTCCTGTACTGGTAAGCGGAACTGACGGTGTGGGAACCAAGCTCAAACTGGCTTTCCTTATGGATAAGCATGACACCGTGGGCATTGACTGCGTGGCAATGTGCGTCAACGACATAATATGCTGCGGTGCAAAGCCACTTTTCTTCCTGGATTACATTGCCTGCGGCAAAAATTATCCTGAGAAGATCGCTGATATCGTAAGCGGAATCTGCGAAGGCTGCGTGCAGTCTGACGCAGCCCTCATAGGAGGCGAAACTGCGGAAATGCCCGGCTTCTACCCTGTTGATGAATATGACCTTGCCGGCTACTGCACAGGCGTGGTTGATAAGTCAAAGATCATCGACAACAAGACAATGAAAGCAGGAGATGTGATAATCGCCCTTCCTTCAAGCGGCGTTCACTCAAACGGCTTCTCACTGGTACGTAAGGTATTTGATGTTGAAAACAGCGACATCACCTCACCTGTTGAGGAACTGGGCGGAAAGTCCATCGGGGAAACCCTCCTTACACCTACTAAGATCTATGTTAAGCCTGTTATGGCTCTTACGGAAAAGATCCGGGTAAAAGGCATCTCCCATATCACCGGCGGCGGTTTCTATGAGAATATCCCGAGAAGCATTCCTGAAGGCCTCTGTGCAGACATTGACAGAAGCAAGGTTAAGGTTCTTCCTATATTTGAACTTCTGGCAAAGACAGGCGGTATCTCAGAACGCGATATGTTCAACACCTTCAACATGGGTGTGGGCATGAGCATCGTGGTGGCCCCTGAAGATGCCGAAGAAGCACTGAAGATCCTGGAGGATAACGGAGAGGCTCCTTATATAATAGGAAGCATCATCGAAGCTGACGAGAAAATACATATTAATTTATAAGGGTTCGGGTACAGCATATGAGCAGAAAAACAAAAGCATCTATCGCGGTCCTTGTATCCGGAGGCGGCACTAATCTTCAGGCTCTTATTGATGCGGAGCAAAAGGGGATAATAACCAGCGGACACATTTCCCTGGTAATATCCAACAATCCCGGTGCCTATGCACTTACCAGGGCAGCAAACGCCGGCATTGAGACTGCAGTCATTACCAGAAAAGGCTGCGGCGACCAGCAGGCAATGGAAGCAAAGATCATCGAGACTCTGGAAAGCCATGATATCGACCTCATCATACTGGCAGGCTTTATGAGCATCCTGAGCAGTGACTTTACCGGAAAATATGACCACCGCATCATAAACGTACATCCGTCACTTATTCCTTCCTTCTGCGGAGAAGGCTTCTACGGACTCCGTGTTCATGAAGCTGCTCTGGCAAAAGGAGTCAGGGTCACCGGAGCCACGGTTCACTATGTAAACGAGATCCCCGACGGAGGAGAGATCATCATGCAGAAGGCTGTCAATATCCGTGAGAATGACACTCCGGAGAGCCTTCAGAAGCGGGTAATGAGACTTGCTGAGTGGAAGATCCTTCCGGCAGCCGCCGAGAAGGTTTCAGCTCAGATAATTGCATCTATACAGTAATTTAACACAGATAACAGGAGAGAATACTAATGGACATTTACAAGATCAACGATATTGCCGAACTTATCGAAGGCAATTCCTACGTAGGCAGAGGTATTGTTTTAGGAAAGAGCGCTGACGGCACCAAGGCCGTATCCGCATACTTCATCATGGGCCGTTCTGCCAACAGCCGCAACCGTGTATTTACAGAAAGAGACGGCGTTCTCTTCACAGAGCCTTTTGATGCTTCAAAGGTTGAAGACCCGAGCCTTATCATCTATGCAGCTCTCAGAGAATATGAGAACAAGCTCATTGTTACCAACGGTGACCAGACCGATACCATCTATGAATATTTAAAGAACGGCAAATGCTTCAAATGTGCTCTTGCCACAAGAGAATTCGAGCCGGACGGACCGAACTTCACACCTCGTATCAGCGGTATGATCACATTTGAAGATGGTGATTTTACTTACGAAATGAGCATCCTTAAGAGTGCAGATGCTGAAGGTTCCGCATGCAACCGCTACACCTTCTCCTTCAGTGCTCTTCCGGGACTGGGACATTTCATCCATACCTATGTATGTGACGGCAATCCTATTCCTACATTCCAGGGCGAACCTGAAAGAGTTGCCATCCCTGACTGCATCGACTGCTTCACAGACAAGCTGTGGAACGCCCTGGATGCCGACAACAAGATTTCTCTGTACGTTCGTTACACTGACCTTGCTACGGGAACATCTGAATCAAGACTTATCAATAAAAATCAGTAATCCCAACTGACTCTGTATACATTTAACAACGGCAATTCCGCCTTACAAGGAGAAATAAAAATGAAAGAATTCGAATTAAAATATGGCTGCAACCCTAACCAGAAGCCTGCAAAGATCTATATGCAGGATGGCTCTGACCTTCCCATCGAAATATTAAACGGACGCCCGGGCTATATCAATTTCCTTGATGCCTTCAACTCATGGCAGCTTGTTAAGGAATTAAAAGAAGCTACCGGCCTTCCGGCGTGTGCTTCCTTCAAGCATGTAAGCCCTACATCAGGTGCCGTAGGTATCCCTCTTCCGGAAAAGCTGAAAAAAGCCTGCTTCGTAGATGACATTGAAGGCCTTGATGATTCCCTGCTCGCTTGTGCATATGCAAGAGCAAGAGGTACTGACAGACTCTGCTCCTTCGGTGACTGGGTTGCCCTTTCTGATGTCTGCGACAAAACTACAGCTCTCATGCTCAAGAGAGAGGTTTCCGACGGCGTTATCGCTCCGGGATATGAACCGGAAGCTCTTGAAATCCTCAAAGAGAAGAAAAAAGGCGGCTACAACATCGTAAAGATCGATCCTGATTTCGTACCAATGGAGCAGGAGACCAAGCAGGTGTTCGGCATCACCTTCGAGCAGGGCAGAAACAACTTCAAGATCAATAAGGAACTTCTTTCAAATATCGTAACAAATAACAAAGACCTTCCTGAGAGCGCGGTACGTGACATGATCGTTGCCCTTATCACTCTTAAATATACTCAGTCAAACTCAGTATGCTTCGCAGTTGACGGACAGGCTATCGGCGTAGGCGCCGGACAGCAGTCACGTGTTCACTGTACAAGACTTGCAGGCAGCAAGGCTGATACCTGGTTCCTCCGTCAGTCTGACAGAGTTCTCAACCTTCCTTTCAGAGCAGACATTGCACGTCCTGTAAGAGACAATGTTATCGACGGATACATCAACCAGACCGAAGAAGACGTATGTGCTGAAGGCATCTGGCAGAACTATTTCACAGAAAGACCTGAACCTTTCACAGCTGAACAGCAGCGTGCATACCTTGATACCATCGACGGCGTAGCCCTGGGTTCTGACGCTTTCTTCCCATTCTCTGACAGCATTGAAAGAGGATATAAGAGCGGTGTTAAATACGTTGCCGAACCGGGCGGTTCCATAAGAGACGAAGATGTTATCGCATGCTGTGATAAATACAACATGACCATGGCATTTACCGGAATGAGACTGTTCCACCACTAAATTCCAGCTCACTATGTCCGGGATCCCTTAACAGGGATTCCCGGCATATATCATTTTTCATACGGAGTATATTATATGAAATTAATGGTTGTCGGCGGTGGCGGACGTGAACACGCCATCATTAAGAAATTAAAAGAAAATAAAGATATAGAGATCATCTACGCCCTTCCCGGAAACGGCGGCATTGCAGCTGATGCCAAGTGCATTGATATTTCCGCAACTGATATCGAAGGCATCACTGCCTTTGCTGAAGAGAAAGGCATCGACTACGCAGTAGTTGCTCCTGATGATCCTCTGGTTCTTGGCTGTGTGGATGAGCTTGAAAAGAAAGGTATCCCCTGCTTCGGCCCTAAAGCCAATGCAGCCATTATCGAAGGCAGCAAGGTCTTCTCCAAGAACCTTATGAAGAAATACGGCATCCCCACCGCTGAATATGAAACCTTCAGCGATATGGAAGCCGCACTTTCCTACCTTGAAACAGCTCCCGTTCCCACAGTGATCAAGGCTGACGGCCTTGCACTGGGAAAAGGCGTTATCATTGCCATGACCAGAGACGAAGCAATGCAGGCAGTTAAGGAAATGATGGGTGATCACAAGTTCGGAAAAAGCGGTGAGAACATCGTTATAGAGGAATTCCTTACCGGACCTGAGGTATCCGTACTGTCCTTTACTGACGGAAAGACTGTTGTCCCTATGGTATCCTCCATGGATCATAAGCGTGCAGGTGACAATGACACCGGGCTCAATACCGGAGGTATGGGCACCATTGCTCCTAATCCTTATTACACAGCAGAAGTTGCCGAAAGATGCATGAAAGAGATTTTCCTTCCTACCATCAATGCAATGAACGCTGAAGGACGTACTTTTAAAGGCTGTCTTTACTTCGGCCTGATGATCACTGAAAAGGGGCCTAAGGTTATTGAATATAACTGCCGTTTCGGTGATCCCGAGACCCAGGTAGTGCTTCCTCTTCTGGAAAGCGACCTGTTCACCATCATGAAGGCAGTTACAGAGGGTACCCTTGCTGAAACTGAAGTAAAGTTCAGCAGCAAAAACGCCTGCTGCGTAATCATGGCTTCCGAAGGTTACCCTGTGTCCTATAAGAAGGGATTCCCCATGAACATTCCTGCCGATACTGCTGCAGATGTTTATGTTGCGGGAGCGAAACTGGATGGGGATGTGCTTCTTACGAACGGCGGACGTGTGCTGGGGGTAACTGCTGTAGAGGATACGCTGAGGGATGCTATCGCATCTGCTTACAATAAAGTAGAAACCATTTCATTTGAAAATGCATATTACAGGCATGATATAGGTGCAAGAGCACTCAAAGCCGGGGAGGCAGAATAAATGGTATACAGAATATTTGTTGAAAAGAAACCAGAGCTGGCACATGAGGCACACTCACTGCTTGCAGAGGCCAGAACTCTGCTGGGAATCAGCGGGCTGGAAGATCTCAGGATCCTTAACCGCTATGATGCGGAAAATATTGCAAAAGACCTGTTCGACCAGGTTAAAACCACTGTGTTTTCCGAGCCCCAGCTGGACATCGTCACTGATGAACTGGAAGCCGAAGGCTGCACATGCTTTGCAGTTGAATATCTTCCGGGACAGTTCGACCAGCGTGCGGATTCCGCTGCACAGTGCATCCAGATCATTTCCCAGACAGAACGCCCTCTTATCCGTACCGCAAAGGTATATGTTCTGAAGGGCAGTATATCTGCAGATGAACTGGACAGATTTAAAAAATATGTTATCAACCCGGTGGAAGCCCGTGAAGCAGGCTTCGATGTACCGGAAACATTGAATATCAGATATGATATTCCTACAGAAGTTGCTGTTCTGGATGGATTTATCGATCTGGACAGGGAAGGTCTGAATTCCTTCCTCAAAGACTATGGTCTGGCAATGGACGAAGGAGATATTGCCTTCCTCCAGGATTATTTCAGATCAGAAAAAAGAAATCCCACCATCACAGAGATAAGAGTTATCGATACCTACTGGTCTGACCACTGCCGTCATACTACCTTCTCTACGATCATCGATGATGTCAGCTTCTCTGAACCCCAGATTCAGAAAGCCTACGAAGAATACCTTGCAGTACGTAAGAACCTTGGACGGACAAAGCCCATCTGCCTGATGGATCTGGGAACCATCGCTGTCAAAGCTCTTAAAAAGATGGGGCTTATGGATAAGCTGGATGAAAGTGAGGAGATCAATGCCTGCACAGTCAAGGTAGATGTGACCGTTGACGGGATCAAAGAGCCCTGGCTCCTTCTCTTCAAGAATGAAACCCATAACCATCCTACAGAGATCGAGCCCTTCGGCGGTGCTGCTACATGTATCGGCGGTGCCATCCGTGATCCTCTGTCAGGACGTTCATATGTATACGGAGCAATGCGAGTAACAGGTGCTGCAGACCCGTTAAAGCCTATCGACGAAACCATCAAAGGCAAGCTGCCCCAGAGAAAGATAGTTACGACTGCTGCTGCAGGTTATTCTTCATACGGCAACCAGATAGGCCTTGCCACAGGTATTGTTGATGAACTCTATCATCCGGGTTATGCTGCAAAGCGTATGGAGATAGGTGCTGTTATTGCTGCTGCTCCTGCCGAAAATGTCCGTCGTGAGGTTCCTTCACCTGGAGATGTTATCATCCTTTTAGGCGGTGCTACAGGACGTGACGGATGCGGCGGTGCTACAGGTTCTTCAAAGTCCCACACTGTGGAATCTCTTGAAACCTGCGGTGCTGAGGTTCAGAAGGGTAATGCTCCTGAAGAAAGAAAGCTTCAGAGGCTGTTCCGCATCAAGGAAGCTTCCCTGATGATCAAGAGATGCAACGACTTCGGTGCCGGCGGTGTATCCGTTGCCATCGGTGAGCTGGCCGCAGGCCTTAAGATCGATCTTAACAAGGTTCCCAAAAAGTACGACGGTCTGGACGGAACAGAACTGGCCATTTCCGAAAGCCAGGAGCGTATGGCTGTTGTTATCGAGCCTCACAATGTTGACGCATTCCTTGCTCTGGCAGATTCCGAAAACCTCCGGGCAACACCTGTAGCAGTGGTTACAGAAGAGCCCCGTCTTGTGATGAACTGGAACGGTAAGGAAATCGTAAACATCAGCCGTGAATTCCTTGATTCAAACGGTGCCGAAAAACACATTACGGTTGAAGCGGCTCCCGCTGTACCGGCTGAGAAGATCATCGAAGGCAGCTTTACCGACAACATGAAAGCTGTTGCTGACGACCTTAACACCTGCTCCAAGAGAGGTCTTTCCGAAAGATTTGACTCTACCATCGGTGCAAATACGGTACTCATGCCTTTCGGCGGTGTGCATCAGCTGACTCCTGCCCAGGCCATGGTCCAGACCATCTCCGTTGAGAGAAAGCATACTGATGACTGCTCTTTAATGTCCTACGGGTACAATCCGTATATTTCAGAAAAGAGCCCGTATCACGGAGCTTATCTGGCTGTTATCGAATCCGTATGTAAGCTCATTGCTTCAGGTGCAGAATTCAGAGACGTATATCTGTCCTTCCAGGAATACTTCGAGCGTGTAGGAAGGGACAGCAAACGCTGGGGCAAGCCTTTCTCTGCTCTTCTGGGTGCTTTTAAGGCTCAGATGGGTCTGAAGATCGGTGCCATCGGAGGCAAGGACTCCATGAGCGGAACCTTTGAGGATCTGGATGTTCCTCCGACACTGGTTTCCTTTGCCGTAACAACTGAAAAAATCAATAATATTGTTTCACCGGAATTCAAGGCTCCTGGACATAAGGTGATCCTGCTCACTCCGGAACATGATGAAAACCGTCTTCCGGATACAGATTCCCTGCTGGCAGTATTTGCAAAAGTAACTGAGCTCATGCGTTCCGGAAAGGCTGTGGCATGCTATACCCCGGGTATGGGAGGCGTTGCTGAAGCTGTTATGAAGATGTGCTTCGGCAATAACCTGGGCTTCGCATTTAATGACAGATTATCTGTTCAGGATATTTTCGGATACAGCTATGCCTCATTCATACTTGAGGTAACTGAAGACGTTGATCCTGCAAATACCATCGGTGAAACAACTGCTGACGCTGTTATCAGATATAATGAAGAAACTCTCTGCCTCATAGAGCTTCTGGGTATTTATGAAAACAAGCTGGAAAGTGTATTCCCATGCAATATTCCGGACGCTGATACTGATGTTGAAGACTTCTCCTTCGAGGCTGCTTCATATCCGTCACCTGCAGTAAAGACTGCCAAGCCTAAGGTGCTTATCCCTGCTTTCCCGGGAACCAACTGCGAAATGGACAGTGCTAAAGCTGTTGCAAATGCAGGTGCCGAACCTGAGATCATCGTGATAAACAACCTTACAGCCGAAGGAATCTCAAGGAGCATCGACAGATTTGCTGCCGAACTTAAGAATTCCCAGATGATATTCATCCCCGGCGGATTCTCAGGAGGCGATGAACCGGACGGAAGTGCCAAGTTCATTACTGCTTTCTTCAGAAATGCCGCTATCAAAGACGGTGTTACAGAACTGTTAGAGCAGCGCGACGGCCTTATGTGCGGTATATGCAACGGCTTCCAGGCTCTTATCAAGTTAGGTCTCGTACCTTTCGGTAAGATCATTGACACTGACGAGAACTGCCCGACCCTTACATTCAATACCATCGGCCGCCACCAGTCACGGATCGTAAGGACAAGGATTGCATCCAACAAGTCTCCGTGGCTCAGCCTTACAAAACCGGGTGAGATCTACAATGTTCCTATCTCTCATGGTGAGGGACGTTTCCTGGCAAGTGAGGAGCTGATTGCTCAGCTGGCTGCCAACGGACAGATCGCTACCCAGTATGCTGACCTTGAAGGTCATGCATCTGCGGATATCCACTTCAATCCGAACGGTTCCGTATGTGCTGTCGAGGGTATTACTTCTCCTGACGGCCGTGTATTCGGCAAGATGGGACATTCTGAACGTATAGGTGCCGGACTTTACAGAAATGTTCCGGGAGAATACGACATCAGGATGTTCGAGGCTGCGGTGAAGTATTTCAGATAACATAATAATAAATTCGGCGTTCTCGGCGAATATGCCTGCACCTCACGGCTTCAGATGACTGCGCCTGTAATTCATAGGATGCTTCGTCATGATTTTACGGGCCGGGAAAATTCGCAGTAAACTCCTGATGAGTTTACTGCTCAGCTTTCCCTGACGGCCTGCGGACTTGTGGTCCTTGTCCGTCACCCTTGAATCATGGCTCACCATCCCTGAATTACAACGGCT
>JABUTA010000309.1 GCA_021443845.1 Parasporobacterium sp. | reverse complement strand
TGATTATTGAGGAAATCAATCGTGGAAATGCGCCTGCAATTTTTGGTGAAATATTCCAGTTGTTAGATCGAAAAGTTGAGATCGATGATGTAAACGACGATGGATTCCCGATTGGAACAAGTGAATATGGTATTACTAATTCTAATATAGCGAAGATCGTATATGGAGATTCATCTAAGAAGGTCAGAATCCCATCCAATCTTTCAGTTATCGGTACGATGAACACATCCGATCAGAATGTATTCACTCTGGATACTGCTTTTCAGAGAAGATGGGATATGCGCCTGATAGAAAATAATTTTGATAATGTGGATCCTAAGCTGGCAAATGCGCCTATTCTGGATACAACGGTAAGCTGGAAGAATTTCTGCACAGAGATAAACAGAATTGTTGTAGGTAACAATGCAAGAATGACATCTTCGGAGGATAAGCGCCTTGGAGCATACTTTGTTCATCTCAGGGATCTCTTATACGATGATAAGATGGGAGATTTGTCTTCCGGCGAGTATGACGCCCTGCGCAAGAAGGAAGGCAATGGTTCTATTACAGAGCCGGAAAGAGTAAGATTGGCTGAGATTCGTGATGCTATGAAGCAGAACCGCAAGTTCCCAGAAAAGGTAATAAAGTATCTGTGGGATGATGCGTTTAAGTTTAACCGGGAAGTTGTTTTCGAGACTACGGATTATCAAAGTCTGGAACAGGTAATCAGAGTGTTCATGTATGCAAAGGGGCTTCAGCGCTTTGCAATGTTCAAGGAAAATGTTAGGAGTGCATTTACAGACACTGATCAGTAAGGTGGGATAACGATATGGATATGGAGTCTGCTATACATGCAGTCGAAGATGGAAAATTTGATATAAAGACTCAGTGCCATGTCAACTCTAATGAAGATGGTGATCGTTTCGTGGGCATCAAGGCAGAATCCGATAAGGCAATGGTATATTTCCCGATCGGATATGAGCTGCCGGAAAGTGATGCAGAGATCCGAACAGATATAAAACACTTGATACAGGTATTGGCAGAATTTACTACGAAGGAAGACCGGCTTCTGGCTGTGAACAAGTTTGCAGCGCCGCAGACGGTGGACTTTCCAATCAATGCCTATAGGAGTGTTATCGAGTATTATCTTTCAACCGGTAAATATTATGTGGAAACGGATCCGACATTCGTGACGGCAGCATCCGGAAATCAGGACTGGCCAAGAACGGTAAAGGAACAGATGCCGCTTGTTCAAAGGAAAGGGGATGTGAGTTCATTTATCTTTACTTCCTTTACTGTTCGAGCCTCAACACCGAATTATGCGAAGCAGATAACTCAGATCAACAGGTACTGTGTCTATGAAGCATTCCAGAAGCTGGGATGGCTCTATGTGCCTTTTATGCCTGAAGAACCAGGACCACATCCGACTGTGACGGAATCCATTGCTATAGTGCGTGGCAAGATGTCCGGAACAAATGATGATAAAAAGAGGAAGCTGTTCCAGGGTATGCTGGATATGCTCAACTACATGGATGAGAAAACATCTGAGAAGCAGTTCTATTTTGGAACTGATGATTTTGATCATGTATGGGAAAAACTGATTGACAGGGCGTTTGGGGAACGTGATAAGGATAAGTATTTCCCGCGTTCCAGATGGCATCTTGAGTTTGGTAAGTATAAAGAGAAGAGACCGCTGATGCCGGATACAATTATGATCTACAACGGCAGGTATTATGTTCTGGATGCAAAGTGTTATAAATACGGATGGACTGGGAATCCGGATCATTTGCCGAATGGATCTTCAATAAATAAGCAGATAACCTATGGTGAGT
>JABUTA010000308.1 GCA_021443845.1 Parasporobacterium sp. | reverse complement strand
AGTGTATATACTGTGATTTTGGGTAGTGCTTCCCATCTTTTTATTCAATGCGTCATAAAAACCACCCGTCAACTGTTGGAAGAACTCTTGTACAGAATCCGGATCTTCTTGAAGTGCTTTCATTAATTTATCCGCATTTCCTGATGTCAGCTCGTCATCCGCGTCTCCATCAATATGAAATACAGAACTTTCATTTTCCTCTGCTGCAAAGTATCCCTGCGTCTTAATACCAAAGCTAGAAAGACTATATGTCTTACCATTGCTAAGTTTAAAGCTCTTAGACATTGCAGTTGTCATAAGATTCATAACCGAAGATAAGGTATCATCCCTTCTGAGAATGGAATCCTTTATCTTTTTCTCCCATTTCTCAATCTCTGTATCCGTCATTGCATCCTTCTCGTCATCGGTCAGCGGTTCGTATCCCTTAGAAGACTCTGCATTATAAAGAGTATCCATCTCTTTAATCAGCTCGTTATACTGTTTCAGGAAGTCTTTAATGGTATCATACATTCCCTGAACATTCGCAGACGTTGTAATACTGATTTCTTGTCCATTGGTTTCCTGCAATGCCGTAATTGTCAAATCATTTACCGTAATGCTATTGCTAGCCGATTTGTATGTTACACCATTCAATTCAATCTCTGCATTCTGAGCAGCTACCTGTACTGCATCACTATAAGCTGCCGGATTACTAATCTGGTCTACTGCAAAATTAATCTTATCCCGAAGAGCAGCTACACGCTCTGCTGTCGTAGTAGTGTCATTCGCTGGTGCTGCTCCTGTAAGAAGTGCATACTTTTGTATATATGCATTCTTGTCTGCAATCTCTTCTGTATTCGCAGTAATCTGATTGTTGTTTGCTTCCATCTGAGTAGTCCAGTCATTTGTTACATGCAGAATATCCGTTGCGCCTCCCTGAACATAGGCCATACGAACAAGATCTCTATCACTTGCATTGTCATCCTCTGCTTCGAAACTTTTAACGGTAGAAGCATATCCTTGTATCTTCTCCCAATCTTCATCAGAAGCACCGAGCTGTTCCTTCAGCTCTTCCATACGGGTCTTTTCGTCCTCTGTCAAATCATCCTGCTTCGTCAACAAATTTGCCAGTTCCTGCTGTTCTGCCGTAGTCAGATTCGGATCCACGATTTCATTACCATCCGCGTCTTCAATCGGATCACCATTTCCATCTACTCTGGTAACTCCTGCCTTCAATGCCGTTTTTAATTCAAGATAACTATTGGCATAGCTGATTTTATTTAACAGATTGGTATTCTCTGTCTTTCTATTGGCAGAATCCTGCTGCAACTCCTTAATACTTCCTGCTGTAGAAGCATCACCTTGATATGTATTAATGGTTTCCAAAATATTCGCTAATTCAGCATCTGTTGTGTTTTCATAAGCTGCCCATGCAGCATAAGCATCCGCATTTGCAGACTTATTTACATAGATACCTAATCCCTGCAATGCTTTTATACCATTCGCATCCGTTGCAGTCAGCGCAAAGTCATTTTCAATTCCACTGTCCTTTGCACTTACAAACATTCTCTTATTAACAGCATCAAAATTAGCGGAAACGCCCGCATCTTTTAACTTATTTACTACATCATTAACGGTCATATCAGCCGTCAGCGCAATATTTGTAGTTCCTGACTTAGTCGTAACTGCGATAGTTGCATCTCCTGTTACTCCCAATTCACTTAACTTCGTAGCGCTACTAACATTACTGCCCAGCTCAGCTCCGGTAATATATCCGGTCTTAGCAACGTGAACAATCTTAAGACTCTGTGTTCCGTTGATTGCACCATTTGTTG
>JABUTA010000307.1 GCA_021443845.1 Parasporobacterium sp. | reverse complement strand
TTTCCTTTGAAATTTTTTTGCTTAGTGGTGCCGCAGATGTATTCCTCTATCTCTGAAGTCTTAAAGTCGTTGCGCTGGCAGATCAGGCAGGCAACAAAGTCATATAGGTTGTATTTTTCCATTGTCTGGACTTTATGTGGAGTTCCTCTTTCATATGGCCGAAAAAGCTTTCCTGGGGAGCATTGTCCCAGCAGTTGCCGCGGCGTGACATGGACTGTCTGATTCCCAGGTCTTCGACCAGCCTCCTGAAAGGGATGCTTGTATAGTGGCAGCCCTGGTCGCTGTGAATAAGAGCTGAAGCATTAATGGAGTCTCCGTGCGTATTGATCATATTTAATACAGTGTCAAGGACGAAGTCTACTTCAAGGCTGTCGCTTAGCGTGTATGACATTACCTGCTTGGTAAATGCATCCATGATTACAGACAGGTACATGAACTTTTTCTTAAAAGGTATGTAGGTGATATCCGTCAGGAAGACTTTTCTTGGACCGTGCTCCCGGAAACATCTTTTCAGGATGTTGTCAGCAACAGCGTTGGTCCGCAAGGCTTTTGCCATCCTTCTGTAAGGATTTGGCTGCCTGATAGGACATGCAAGTCCGTACTTACGCATAAGCCTCCGGATTTTTTTATGATTCATGGTATACCCCATGCGGGAAAGGCGCATATATATGCCCCATACACCTTTATCATAACCCCTGTATGAATAGGCCTTTTTTATGAGTTCAAAGTCCCTGAGGTCCTGTTCTTCACGTGCTTCACGACTTGCTGTGCGGAATCCGTTGCGGACCCAGCTGTAATATCCGCTTCTTGATACACCGGAAAGCCTGCACAGCAGCGCCACGGGAAGCCTGTTTCCGGGCCTGGTCACTGTATCATGGATTACCCTGAAGTGCTGGCTGGCGGAATCTTTCCTGTCCTTTTGAGATACTGGCTTTTTTTTAAAAACTCCATCTCCTGCTCCAGTATTTCAACACGTTTTTCAAGGGCCTTATATTCGGCTTCGCTGTGCTTTTTAGGAACCTTGGGAGTTGGTATGACAGGTTCCTTAAGACCTCCGGGTGATGCTGCTTCCCTGCGGAACTTTGTAAGCATTCCATGTAAGAAACTATTCGGATACAAGTCTGCATCATAGCCTGCCAGTGCAAAGCATTTGCGTGTGGTCATGCCCGGCTTGTCGACATTTTCAAGAACAAGTTTCTTGAATGCCAGGGTAAATATGACTTTGTTTTTGGCTGCATATGCTGTGTATGGATTGATGCGCAGGTCTGCTTCCTGATCATCTGTAAAGTATGTACGTGACATGATGAACCATCCTTCCTTGAGTTAGAGAATATCATGTCTTTTGGTCCTGAACAATAAGGCTGTGCACACTCATGGGTACGACCGAAAAAATGGTATTTTCTATATGTGTGCTCATAGGTACAGCCATAAAAAAATGGTGCTTTTGATTAATTGAAGTGTACACATGATAGGTAGTAGTTTATGAGTATCTTCTCTGAGATTGGTGTAGCAGAACAGGTTTTCTTCCTCCAGCACCAATCTCAGCCTAGAATCTGAGTATCTTCCTTGAAATTGGTGTGACAGAGCACATTTGCCGCCTCCTACACCAAATTGAGTTTGAAATCTGAGATTTTTCCTAAAGTTTGGTGTACGAGAGCAAGATTATTGTTTCCTACACCAAACTCAGTATAAATATCTAGAATTTTTCTTTAGTTTGGTGTGGCAGAACATATTTGCCACCTCATACACCAAAACCCATCTCCCGCCGAACGCGAGGTGAAGTTTTACGCGCCTTTATACTTGTCTGAGATTTTTTAACACATAAAT
>JABUTA010000306.1 GCA_021443845.1 Parasporobacterium sp. | reverse complement strand
CACCGGACCAACCGTAAATAATGTCATTTTCTTTTCCTCTGTTAAATTCTCCCGGCCGGCGCCCTCCGGTCGCAAAACATCCGCCTCTCCGGAGGCACAGTATATTTACCATCCTTACCGTTTATACACCTTCACCACAAGTCCCGTGAAATATTGAAAGCAGTCGCTCTTTATAAAGATCAGTGCCAAAAGGCCGTTGATGATCAGGAAGCAGAGGATCGCATCGGCGATCAGAAGCAGGACGCCGCCTGCGGATACACAGGAGTTGATCAGCGTGACCGCGGTATAGGTAACGGCGCAGATGCCGACGAACACGCCCAGGTAACCGACGGTCTCGGCAATATAGTGGCGGATGCTTCTTCCGAGCAATCCGGCATATACAAACTTCGGATAACTGAAGCCCCACAGGGCCAGGGAACTGATGATCGTTCCCGCAAAAACGCCCGCAAGTCCGAAGATCTTAAGCAGAATAATGGAGGCAATAATATTTACCGCCGATTCCACCAGCGGCACGAACCGGTTTTCATAGAAAATGCCCGCTGCATCCTGGAAGGAATTGTAGCAGCCCCGCATCATCAGCTGGAAAAACTGCAGAGTGAGGGTGATGATTACTCCTGTCGATAATAGATATTCAGAGCCGTACCACAGACTGATAAACGGCTGGATAAGCACGAGCAGGCAGGTTCCTGCAAATGAAGCGATCCAGAAATTGATGAACCGTATCCTTCTGAATACCAGAAATACATGCTCTCTGGATTCTGAAACGAGCATATCCCCGACACTCGGAGTGAGAGCTGCCAGAGCCGGAGTGAAAAGCTTCGTCAGAGCATCTATAACAAGATAATAGTTGCTGTACAGGCCTGCAGCCTTAAGACTGAAGAATACGGAAATCAGGATATTGTCTGTACCGTTGACGATAAATGTGCCGATCTTATGAAAGAACAGGGCACCTGTCTTTTTGCGGATATCTGCCTTAATGGAAGAATGCAGAGGCTTGATATCCCCGGCATTGAGATATGGGTACTTCCTGTCTGCAACAGTAGTGATGACGACATTTTCCAGCACCCTGAACACAACTTTTGCAATAAGATATGCATAATAATCATGTGTAAGATACAGCATAAGAAGCTGTGCTGCATTCATTCCGACCAGATAGATCATATGAATGATGCTTATGTAGTAGTTCTTCTGGTCGGCATAGAGAATGGCTCTCTTATAGCTGAGGAAATACGAAAGCACTACATCAGCCAGGAATATAAGATATATGGCAGTTGTATTGACATTGGCTTCTGTTGTTTTCGCAAGATATGGAAGGGCGGGGATCAGACATACGCCTATGACCGCGATCACAAGCGCAACGATATGAAATGCCTTCCGGTAGAACCTCATTAAGGAACGTATAGTTTCCCTGTCGTTTTCCTTTAAAGGTCTGTACAGATGGAACACAACCGCTTCCCCGATGCCAAGATCGGCGATAGCCAGCAGTGATATCACATTGGTGAAAAGTCCGTTCAGTCCGGCATATTCAAGTCCGAGTATCTGTATGAAGAGCTTCTGCGCCACAAGTCCGATCAATATGGCCGATACACTGGCGAACAGGGTGAACAGGGCATTTCTTATTGATTTCTCTGTCCTTCCGCCCTCAGCTCTATGCAGTGACTGCTCCATGTACGTTCGATCCTGCTCCCCCTTAAGCTTCTGCAGATCCTGTGCAAAATAAGCGAAAATATACAGAAACAGGAAATATACGAACGCATACTGCTCCATAACAAACATCAGGGAGAATGCACCGATGAAGAGCGCGACCCACTGGGCCTGTTCATTCTTCCTGTTCCTGAACAG
>JABUTA010000305.1 GCA_021443845.1 Parasporobacterium sp. | reverse complement strand
GGTTAATTGCTAAGGTAAATACCTCATAAATGTGCATTTCGAAATGCGAATCCGTGGAGTCTGTAACTGTGCAGTTACGACTTCACGTTTTTTATTGCTTCAATTAGAATTGCATTTGTATCCTGCCGGAAAGGATTTGCTATGAAACATTTCACCTATGATGACAGGCTTCTGATCCAGAGAGCACTCACCCTCGGCTGGAGTTTTACTCGTATAGCTTCTGAGATGGCTAAAGACCGCACTTCAATCAGCCGCGAGATCCAGGCCCATAGATATGGCGAGGGCAAGCCCGCCAGAAGCAAATGCAAGTTCAGACATGAGTGCATATTCGATGATCCATCGAAGTGTCCCGCACCTTCCTGCAATAAGAAGGTGTGTTCTGTCTCATGCTCTCAATGTGCTTTGTACTGCGATCGTTTTGAGCCTGAGATTTGTCATAAACTCCTTAAACCGCCGTATGTATGCAACGGCTGCAAAGAACGCGGCAACGGATGTCATCTGGCAAAAAGACTCTATGATGCTGAATGTGCTCATAAAGACTACAAGAAAACTTTGTCTGAATCGAGAGCAGGTATTTCTCTGACAGAGAGTGAACTGAACTTCATTGCTGAAACTGTGATCCCGCTAATAAAGAATGGCGTTTCTCTGCCTGTAGCCTACTCAGCTTTTGCTGACCGCATGCCTGTATCCGAGAGAACGCTATATGACTACATAGATAAAGGTGTATTTGATGCAGGAAACCTCGATCTGCACAGGAAAGTACGTCGTAGATCTTCACGGCAGAAGAGCGGTCCTGTCCTGCACGTGGACAAGAAATGCCATGTGGGCAGGACTTATGCAGATTTCCTTGCCTATCTGGAGGACCATCCTCGTGCCAGGGTGTCAGAGATGGATACTGTCGAGGGAACAAAAGGCGGCAGAGTGATCCTTACTATCTTTTTCAGAGACTGCAGTCTTCAATTGATGTTTCTCAGAGATACAAAGACTGCGTCTTCTGTGTCTGATGCCTATGCATGGCTGCGCAAGGCTCTGGGCAGCACTTTTGTTCTTTTGTTCGACGCTGTATTGACAGACCGCGGTACTGAATTTACTGATCCGACATCTATTGAGATCGATCCGGAGACCGGTGAAGTTCTTTGCAGTGTGTTTTATTGTGATCCGCAGCAGACCAACCAGAAGAGTCGCTGTGAGCGTAATCATGAGTTCATCAGATACATCCTGCCTAAAGGATCCTCCTTTGATGATCTGACTCAGGATGATGTCTCTCTGATGATGAACCACATCAACGCTCTGCCTCGTGCAAGCCTCAACGGAAAGTCTCCTTACCAGGCTTTTGTATCAATTTATGGCAGAGAAACTGCTGACAGACTTGGACTTAAGCTCATACCACTTGAGGAGCTCTGTTTGAAACCAGAGCTCCTCAGCAGATAAGTTATTCCCATCTTCAAGACAGGCAGGATGCGCAAGATCAGGCAACCATAAATGGAGTGCATTTACAACTTCCCCAAGTTCCCGCTAAATGCAGCCCTCTCTCTTTGTGTACGCATTCCTGCGTACAGTTTAGCAGAAAATATGCCCAATGTTATAATTACAATTGCAACTGTTACATTTACGTGATCGTTAATGCACGCTTGCTATAGTAAATGCACGCTTTTTCACACATTTTTATTGCTGCTGCGGTTACAACTGCAAACGTGCAGTTACTATTTCAGATAACCTTTGAATTATTCCAATTATTATTCTGATCTTCGAACCAGGTGTCTATTATTCTTCTTTACCCTGTACTTTGTCAATGAAATTCATGATGTTTTCTCTGTACTTAATGCAAAAAACAAGAAGAACAAGG
>JABUTA010000304.1 GCA_021443845.1 Parasporobacterium sp. | reverse complement strand
TCTGACCGACGGTTAATCGATACCTTGAATGTGTTGTAGTTTCTTGCAAACAGCATATATAGCACAAAGAATATCACAAGGACCACCGCATCCACCTTGAAATCCTTCTCATATGGAATGTTTGGTGAATAATAATTCATCCAGCAGCTGTAAAATGCCGATGTCATAATTATGCCGCTGAGCACAGCAAAAGACTTCATACTGATTTCTTTGTATGAATTATTTTTCTGATTTGCTATATTACGCGCTTCCTTACTGACTCTGCTCTTATTTTCGCTCATAATATATGCCCTTTTCCTATGTTCTTTTATCTTATTGTCTAAAACTCACCTGCCATATCTGTTGATGCGAAGTGTTCTAATGGGAATTTAACCGGCTGTCCGGTTTTCTGACTCTTATATACAGCCAGTACCAGTTCCAATGCATTCTTTCCTGCAACTGCATCAACATAAGGCTTTCTGTCGTTCTTAATTGCATCGATTACATCTGCAAACAGGGAAGTATGGCCGTTTCCGTATACATTTGATGTCTCTTCCTGAAGTCCCTTATTAGCACCATCGGCATCGGTTTCATCTGCAAAATCCCAAACATCGATGTTATTTGTTGATGTTCCGCCTATCTTAACAGTACCGGTCTCGCCGAACACATACAGTGTCTCCTCCAGGTTCTTAGGGTACACATTGTTTGTTCCTTCAATTGTTCCCAGTGCGCCGTTCTTAAACTTAATGACTGCCATTCCCAGATCTTCCGCTTCCAGATAGTCGTGGAACTGCTGACGCGTTGCACCGTAAACTTCTTCTATTTCTTCTCCCATCATCCAGCGGAGCAGATCAATTCCGTGAATACACTGATTCATCAGTGCACCGCCGTCCTGAGCCCATGTGCCTCTCCATTTGGCCTGGTCATAATATCCATGATTTCTGTTCCATCTTACATGAATTGAACCGTGGGACAGTTTGCCGAATCTACCGCCTTCAAGAGCCTTCCTGAGTTCCTGAATAGCAACATTGAATCTGTTCTGGTGGCAAGCTGAAACCTTAACACCCTTTTCTTCTGACAGTGCAATAATCTTATTGGCATCGTCAATATTCATTGCCATTGGCTTTTCAATTATCAGGTTTACGCCCTGCTCTATGCAATAAAGTGCGATTTCCGCATGATTACCGCTTTCTGTAGCTATACTGATAAGTTCAGGTTTTTCTGCCTCAACCATTTCCTTATAGTCCGTGTATCTCTTAATAGATTCATCTTTATTAAGGTCATGCTTTTCAAGCAGCTCCTCCATCTTCTCCGGAATAACATCGCATACTGCAACAATCTCCAGTTTATTGTTAACAGCTGCCTTCATATGATTTGTAGCGATACGTCCGCATCCTATAAGCGCATATTTCATTTCATTTCTCCTTTTCTTTACAATCTCCAAAAGTTCATATTTGATGCCTTTAATTCGTCCATTCTATACAAGCTCTTAACATCAATAAGAACTCTTTCTTCGTCTGCCAATTCATCCTTAAATAATCCCTTTATCTGCATCATTGACATGCTTCGGAATGTATTATGACCTACTGCCACAATTATGCAGTCTGCCTTAGGAATTTCTGATACAGGAACCAGATCCACTCCGTATTCTTCTTTAGCAATTTCCTTATCTGCCCAATCGTCAGCAACAACAGGTTTGATTCCATAGCCCTTAAGTCTGTCAATAATATCGACGACCTTGCTGTTTCTTGTATCCGGGCAATTTTCCTTAAATGTAAGACCCAGAATAACAACTGTGGCCTTCTTAGGAGCCGCACCCGCCTCAATCATTTTTCTGATTGCAGCATCAGCCACATATGCTCCCATGCTGTCATTTAT
>JABUTA010000303.1 GCA_021443845.1 Parasporobacterium sp. | reverse complement strand
TCATGAAGTAGAGCAGGATGACTTCCATTCCTATAATTCCCCAGCCCTTGCTGCCGAAATTATGTCTTCCGGTGGTACTGATATTATCCATTGTGTAAATCTCCTTTAATAACGATATTTTCCATAAAATAAAGAGAATACGACTATGTAGCTATAGATATGGAGGGAGTAGACTCGCCCCCTCCATATTAATTGCAAATTTAGTTTTATTAATGCGGTGCAGACTATTTTTCATTAGGTCTGTAAGGCTTAACATCCTTTTCAGTTCCGAATGGATTGAATTCCTTGCCTGCATTTACTTCCTTGAACCATTCGAAAGGCTTAGTACGGAATCCGTCCCAAACTTCTCTTGTAGGTGGCTGCTGCATCCAGTCGTGGCAGTATCTCCAGTCGTTAGTCTGTGAGATGTACTTTTCGTCCTGCTGTGCTGCGTGTGCATCGCCCATGTCGCCTGCTGCGATTCTCAGAAGTGAGCCGTACTGTTCACTTACAGTGTGGAGCTTCAGATCATCCATGAAGAGCTTCTTGAGAGGTCTCTTAGCAAGGTTTGACATGATAGTTCTGTTTTCATAAGGCATAGTCTTAAGAGTTCTTGCCAGTTCCCATGCACGCTCCATAACCTTGTCCTTTTCAACTACTTCGCTGACCATACCCCAGTCGAGCATCTGCTGTGCAGTCCACTGACGAGCAGTCATCATGTAGTAGTTACCTCTCTTAGTTCCAAAGAAGTGCTGTGCCATGAGGCCCATGCCATCGCCAGGAACCAGACCGCCGTGAGCGTGTGGTACTTCCATCCAAGTGTCATCTGAAGCGATTGTAATATCGCAAAGCATTGCTGAATCCCAGTGGAATCCTGGCCCAGGGATTGCGCCGATTGTAGGTACATCCAGATCGAATACCATGTTCTTGATCAGGTTTGTATCATCGAAGTACTGGTGCTGGAATCTCTGTGTTGGGAGCTCTGAATATGTATCCCAACCGTTAGGGTCTGATTCTGTCATCCAGCTGTCGCCGATGTGGGTGTAGATGATAATCTCATTCTTAACGTCCATTGAGATGAATCTGGTCAGCTGGCTCATTGCTCTGTGTGACATTCCTGAGTGGCACATTGGACCATCGTTAGTCTTCCATGTTACCTGCAGTATACCATCTTCTCTGTATAAATCTGCAAAATCTTTAAACCATTCCTTATATTCTTCCAGTTCAGGCAGTTTAACGTAATCAGCCATTGGTTTGTTACTCATGTTCGTTCCTCCTAATAATTGTTTTGTAATGCGTTGTAATAATGCGTTGTAATACTGTAGAGAATTTCTTTATTAATCTTATGAATTGTAGTGGCGGTTATCAGCCAACTGCTGTAAGTCCGCCGTCAGGATAAATTGTTGATCCTGTTACGAAGTCTGATGCTGCTGATGCCAGGAAAATTGCTGGACCCTTGCAGTCTTCAGGATAACCGATTCTCTGTGCAGGCATTGCTGCTGCGATAGCGTTTCTTGTAGCTTCATCGTCAGGGAGCAGGCCAACCATCATCGGTGTGTAAGTGATTGTAGGTCCAATCGCATTAACCTGAACGTTTGGTCTAAGGTCTGATGCATAAGCCTTTGTCAGCATTTCAACCGCACCCTTTGTAGCGCAGTAGCCAACATTGCCCATTCCACCGTTTCCTACGGCTCTGATACCTCTTACTGATGAAAGGTTGATAATCTTACCGTGGATACCGTTCTTCTTCATATAGCCGCCGATATGTTTGCATGTCAGCATGATTGAAGTTACGTTAGCGTTGAACATTGCATCCCAGTCATCGAGAGGGAACTCGGCGCCAGGGTGCTTTCTGTTGAAGCCCTGAGCGTTTACGAGGATAT
>JABUTA010000302.1 GCA_021443845.1 Parasporobacterium sp. | reverse complement strand
TGCTTCAACATAAATATTTTTTCACAAATTCTCAGTTCTGAATTTTGTATACATCATACAACAAAATCAGAATATATTCTGCATTATACCATATCGCATTGGTTCAGCTGAACGTTTATAATAATTCTGCATGTATAACTATGTGATGATAATGATTCATATTTGGGGAGGATATTTGCCATGGCAAAAGTTTCACTTAAGCACATAAAGAAAATTTATCCGAATGCTGCAGGTAAGAAGAAGAAAAAAGGGGAACCCGAACACAAAACCGGCCACCTTCTGGTCACTGAAGAAGGTGTTGTAGCCGTTAATGACTTCAACCTTGAAATTGAAGATAAGGAATTCATCGTTCTTGTCGGTCCTTCAGGATGCGGTAAGTCCACCACTCTTCGTATGGTTGCCGGCCTTGAGGATATTTCCGGCGGCGAATTATGGATCGGTGACAGACTGGTTAACGATGTTGAACCGAAGGACCGTGACATTGCAATGGTATTCCAGAGTTATGCTCTTTATCCTCATATGTCAGTATATGACAATATGGCTTTCTCACTGAAGCTCAGCAAGGTTCCTGCAGATGAAATCGATAAAAAGGTCCGTGAAGCTGCTGAGATCCTTGACATCACTCAGTATCTCGAGAGAAAGCCGAAGGCTCTTTCAGGCGGCCAGAGACAGCGTGTTGCCATCGGACGTGCCATCGTTCGTGACCCGGCTGTTTTCCTTATGGATGAACCGCTGTCCAACCTTGATGCCAAGCTGAGAAACCAGATGCGTGCAGAAATCATCAAACTAAGACAGCGCATCAATACAACATTCATTTATGTAACCCATGACCAGACCGAAGCCATGACCTTAGGTGACAGGATCGTTATCATGAAGGATGGTGTTGTTCAGCAGATCGGTACGCCTCAGCAGGTATTCGATCACCCTGTAAACCTGTTTGTAGCAAGCTTCATCGGAACACCTCAGATGAATATGTTTGAAGGCAGACTCATCAGACAGGGTCAGAATTATTCCGTTGAATGTGCAGGCATCACTGTTGAACTTTCAGCTGACAAATGTGCACGACTTGCAGAAAAAGGTGTTGAAAGCCAGGATGTTGAGCTGGGCGTTCGTCCTGAACATCTCGTTCTCGGAAATGAAGGTATCAAAGGAACTGTCGATGTATCTGAGCTCATGGGTTCTTCTACTCATCTTCACATCAATGCTGCAGGCAAATCAGTAGTGGCCATTGCCATGAATGAAAGCGGAGTTCTTAATGCTTATCCGGTAGGCTCTTCAGTAAATATGGCATTCAAGGGCAATAATGCCCATGTATTCTCAAAGGAAACAGGAATGAACCTTGAATGGTAATAATCATCCGTTCTGCACTTAACGGAAAATGTTCCGTTAACGATATTATTTATTTTTAAAGGAGAAACACTATGAAAAAAGTACTTGCAATCTTATTGGCATGCATGCTTGTTATCCCGACACTGGCTATGACTGCATCTGCTGACGAGACAGGTAAGGTTTACTGGTTAAACTTCAAGCCTGAATCAGACGCAGCTTTACAGGAAATCGCCAAGGAATACACAGAAAAGACCGGCGTAGAGGTTAAGGTTGTTACAGCAGCAAGCGGAACATACCAGGAAACTCTTACAGCAGAAATGGACAAGTCTTCTGCTCCTACACTTTTCGTAGTAGGCAACAAGCCGGCAGTTGATACATGGGCTGATTACTGCTATGACCTTACAGGCACAGATGTAGCTAATGCTCTTAATACTGACGCTTACAACCTTTACACCGCTGACGGCAAGCTTGCTTCTATCGGTTACTGCTATGAATGCTTCGGCATCATCGTAAACAAGGAATTACTTGAAGCAGCAGG
>JABUTA010000301.1 GCA_021443845.1 Parasporobacterium sp. | reverse complement strand
GGTAAATGCTGATAATATATACTGATAAATATTGATAATATATACTGATAAATGTTGAAAATATATACTGACAAATATTGTTAATATACAGAAAGGAAATTTTAAAAATGAGATACAACTATAAATCAAGAGGTGTATGTGCGCAGATGATCAGTTTTGATCTGGATGGTGATGTGGTGTCAAATGTTGAATTTCTTGGCGGATGCAACGGCAACCTGAAAGCCATTTCCAAACTGGTGGAAGGATGCACAGTTGATTACATCGAAGGCAAGCTCAAGGGCAATACCTGCGGCATGAAGAAAACATCCTGCGCAGACCAGCTGGCTATAGCAGTCAGATCAGCATACGAGGAAAGCCTCCGATAATCCCACCGAAAACTGTAGAAATTCACCGAATTTTATGCTAATCTATTCAGGTTGAAAATAAGCACCGGATATCCCATCAAACAAGTATGGGCCATCCGGTTAATCGTGTTTTATAACTACCTTTGAATTTTAATCAATCAAAAACAGAAAAGGAGCTGCAAAATGTCAAATTGCGCTATTGTAGGAATCAACTGGGGAGATGAAGGAAAAGGCCGTATGGTAGACCTCCTTACTCAGGATTATGATGTTGTAGTACGTTATCAGGGCGGCGGAAATGCCGGACACACTGTTGAAAATGAAATGGGCAAATTCGCTCTCCATCTGCTGCCGTCAGGCATCTTCCGTGATGGTGTTGTCAACATCCTCGGAAACGGTGTTGCAGTGGATCTGGAAAACCTCTGGACAGAGATGGAAACAGTAATGGCACAGGGCGTAGCCCTCACTCCCGACAACCTGAAGATCAGTGACCGTGCATCCCTCCTTCTGCCGTGGCACAGAGACCTGGACGGACTGGAAGAAGCCCGTCTGAAGGATAAAAAGTACGGTTCCACCAAGCAGGGCATTGCTCCCTTCTATTCAGACAAATATCAGAAGAAAACCGTACTGGCAGGGGAACTTTTCTACCCCGAACAGTTAAAAGAACGTCTCAAAGACATCATGGAATGGAAGAACCTGACCCTCACACAGGTATACGGTGCAGAGCCCTACACCCTTGAGAAGATCATGGCATGGATCGATGAATTCGGTTCTAAGCTGAAACCATACATCCAGGATACAGGTGCATTCCTCCGCAAGGCACAGGCAGAGGGCAAGCATATCCTCTTCGAAGCCCAGTTAGGCGCATTAAGAGACCTTGACTACGGCATCGTTCCTTACACCACATCTTCCAATGCCATCGCATCCTATGCACCGGTCGGCTCAGGCCTTACCACAGCAAAGCTGGACAAGGTAGTAGGCGTTGTAAAGGCATACTCTACCTGCGTAGGCGAAGGTCCATTCACCTGTGAATGGTTCGGACCGGAAGCAGACAAGCTCCGTGAAGCAGGCTTTGAATACGGTGCCAAGACGGGACGTCCCCGCCGCGTAGGACCTCTCGATATAGTTGCAACCCGTTACGGTGTGCAGATCCAGGGAGCAACTGACATTGCCCTCACCAAAATGGACATCCTGAGCTACATGGACAAGATTCCGGTTTGTGCGCATTACAAGGTAAACGGCGAGATCACAGATGACTTCCCGTTCCCGTCAGCACTGGGCATTGCAGAGCCGGTTTATGAATATGTGGACGGCTGGGGAACCGATATTTCAGGCATCCGCAACTGGGAAGACCTGCCGGAAAATGCACAGAAATATGTTGAAATGGTTGAAAAAGCCATCGGCTGCCACATCACATATGTATCCGTAGGGCCAGAGCGCGACGCATATATCAAACGCTGATAATTTTTATTTGTAAAACTGATTTATAGGTTCTCTTCATTTTAAAGAAACTGATTTATTAGTTTTA
>JABUTA010000300.1 GCA_021443845.1 Parasporobacterium sp. | reverse complement strand
ATGATGGACCAACCACTTTGACTACATGTGAATGATGCAGCAGACGGTCATAGATCAACTCTGCAGCTGTCTGTCCGGTAACAGCGAAATGGAGCCTGTTCTGCACAAAGGCATAGAAGGCTCTGGTGGTTTCACTGTTTTTATCATAGTCGTAGCTGCACTGTTCAAACACATCCGTGATTTTCTTATATGCCCTGCGCTCGCTGGCACGAATCCCGCGGATGCGCTCCAGCAACTCATCAAAGTAGTCTTTACCGAAAGGTTTGCCGTTCTTAAGCATATCATCGTTAATCACAAACCCTTTAGTAATATACTATTTCAGGGTTTTGGTAGCCCATTGACGGAATTTAGTTGCTTTCTTGGAATTCACGCGATAACCTACAGCGATAATAGCGTCAAGGTTATAGAAATCAAGGTTACGCTTTACCTCGCGGTCGCCCTCTGTTTGAACTTGTTCCTTTTTGGAACAAGTTGCCTCACGCGTTAATTCTTCCTCTTCGTAGATGTTCCCTAAATGCCTGGTAATAGCCTGTGTCTTTACACCAAACAATTCAGCCATAGCCTTCGTGGTAAGCCAGAATGTTTCATCTTCATAATAAACGCTTACACAAACGCTGGTATCATCTATCTGATAGAGGACGATATCATGTTTTTGCTCCATAGTAAGAATCAACCTTTCGCTATTTGCATCTTCAATAAGTATGCCTCTGATATCACACATATTTTCAACCTTAGTGCTTAATTTTCAGTATTCTATCATATGCATAATCCACTGCCAATTATTACAAATATCCTATCGTTCCAAACAGTCAGAAATGTCCTAAAAGCCTTTTCTTAAGCCATTCCTTAGCAGAGTGGCGGGGCGAAAGAAATGTGAGCTGCCGAAACATCATCACTTATATTGCCGATACATCCTCGCCTCGGCCCCCTCAGCCTCGATCCGCTCTTTAAGCTTTTTACTTTTCTCCGCATCAAAATCAATGTTCCACTTTTTCCTGAAATCCCTGAACATCCTATCCAGTTCTATTCGCTTTTTCAGATGCAGATCAAGATCTCTTTTGTTATTCCAGCGCTTCAGGCGCATGCGAATTTCCAGAAAAGCCTGATCTCTGATAGGGATATTGCGGATGATACTGTTAGTCAGCATTATGCAATCATAGCCGCAGTTCACAAGAATATTGTTACGTTCGACATCTTTGTCATGCCGCGTTTCATCAAGATGCCCCTGGTTGCTGTCGTATTCAACGATCACTTTTTCCTCATCCCAGACAACATCATTTTCCTGAGCTTTGATATTATCGGGAATATGTTTCGGTCGGACATTCATTTTAAAGCCCGGCATGTTGTATCCGCCTTTACTTACGGGCAGATTGAACATCACCGCGATAATGCTCTCCCGGTATGAGTTGGATCTTTCTGTGATGTACTTCAGGGCAGTCCGGGCCTTTTCAATCCCTCTGATGCCATTTGCCGTTTCCAGGTACCTGGTGAGGCTGCTGATGGAGCAGATCGGGGCGCGTCTGCGGTGGTTCATAAAACTCAGCATGTCATTTTCGTAAATACTGCAAAGTTCGGTGCCCAGCAGAGCCAGCTCCCGGATGTCCATCTCCTCTGCGGCCTGCAGAAAGCAATATTCCGGTGATGCAATCAGTACCCTGTCAAAGGTCTGGTCTTTGAAGCCGTATGCCGGCGTCAGTTCTATAAATGAGCGGGGCGGAAGTGAGATCGGCCGCTGACGGCTCAGGATAAATTCCGTCCGCCGTTTGGTGGTGTCGTCCGGAAGCAGAACTTTGAGAGGCAAATGCAGATTGTAATCCTCTGCCAATTCTTTTGCCTGGGAGACTTTCATGCTGAACTCATAATCCACCGGAAGATCCACCAG
>JABUTA010000002.1:60993-67864 GCA_021443845.1 Parasporobacterium sp. | reverse complement strand
TCAATATGGACAGAAATGCGCCCGCGTCACTGACTGAGCAGCATTCTGCCGAGGAGACAGAACAATGGCTGCTGGAGACATGTGACAAATATGAAGCGGTGAAACCGATTCTCACACCCCGCTTTGTTCCGAGCTGTACGGATGAACTGCTCGCAGAACTCGGACGCCTGCAGAAAGTATATCAGGTGCCGGTGCAAAGTCATCTTTCCGAGAATCTGTCAGAGATAGAATTGGTGAAGCAGCTGTGTCCATGGTCGAAATACTACGGACAGGTCTATGACAGGGTTGGGCTCTTCGGCGGAGAGGCCAGGACGGTCATGGCGCACTGTGTATACAGCGGC
This sequence comes from Parasporobacterium sp., assembly GCA_021443845.1. Classification (GTDB taxonomy): domain Bacteria; phylum Bacillota; class Clostridia; order Lachnospirales; family Lachnospiraceae; genus RGIG5612. Next base: position 67,523 of record JABUTA010000002.1, on the reverse strand, counting down.
CTGGAAGAGATTGATAAAATGAAAGCGCAGGGCGTTTTCATTGCACACTGTCCGCAGTCGAATATCAATGTTGCATCCGGCATCGCACCGATAAGAAAATATCTTGACAAAGGTATGAATGTCGGATTGGGCAGTGATGTGGCAGGCGGCGCACACATTTCCATGTTCCGTGCCATGACGGATGCCATCCAGGTTTCAAAGCTCTACTGGCGGATCAAGGATCAGAGTGCGAAGCCCATCACAATGCCGGAGGCATTCTATCTGGCAACGATCGGCGGCGGAAGCTTCTGGGGGAAAGTCGGCAGCTTTGAAAAGGGCTTTCTGTTCGATGCCGTTGTTATCAGCGACAGCAGACTGCCGCACCCGCAGCCTTTGCGCATGGAGGAGAGGCTGGAGAGGGTTGTATATCTGTCGGATGACAGAGATATCATGGCGAAGTACGTCAATGGACGGAAGATTCTGTGACGTTCGAAAGAATTCTGAGGGAAGCTCAAAAACTGCTCAGAATCAAAGGACTTCATGAAAACGAAAGCGGTTATATTGATACAGATGTTTACAGCCCAACAGTTGTGACACCGATTGTATATTATCTGATAGATGGATGGATAGATTCTCCGAAAATAAAATGCCGCAGGAATGCGGTAGAAGAGAATAATAAAATGACACGGGGCATGATGAACATGGCAGCTACCACGTGGATTTCTATGTAGTTGACTACGACGAATACCAGGGTGAGTACTGGCCGGCAATAATTCAGGAGCATGGGCAGTATACATTGGCCAGAGGTGTACTGCCTGCGGATGGCAGGATTCCTTATGATTTCTGAAGTCAGCTGATGTAGGGGGGAGAGCAAATCAAGAGCAGCCACGACGGCTGCTCTTTTTTACATGCACGAATGGTTATGTAAAAAACTCCTTACCGTATGATGGCAAAATCATCATACCGTGCACACCTAAAGACATTATTTTTTATGAAGTGGTAATGGAGGGAAGACGTGAGCTTGATGAAGCATATCTGGCAACTGGAAATATCAGGCATTTTCCTGTAAAATCTTTTGTTGTTACCCCAAAGGAAATGCTGGATATTATGGAAATTCATGATTGAGTAAATAAAACGGATGACATAAAAAATGCCTTCCGTTTTTTCATTTATGATTATACTCATTGAATAGTAGTATAAAGACCAGCAAATGTATCTTATTATTTGTTAAACAATGTGTTATGAAAAATATTATGGTATTATATCCGATAATTGATAGGACGATTATTGTTCAGAACACTATGACAATTCTATAAATTTGATTAAATGAATTTTTCTGAAATTTTGAGGAGGAAAAACATGAAAATACTAATGATCAACGGTTCCTTGAGAAAAGAATCCTTCAATCGCCAGCTGGCTGAGAAAGCTGCTGAGATTTTAGATGGTAAAGCTGAGGTTGTATTCCTCGATTATGCCGATGTTCCCTTTATGGATCAGGATATCGAGTCACCTGCTCCGGAAGCCGTGGCAAGGGTAAGAAACGAAGTCCTTTCTTCAGACGGTCTGTGGTTCTTCTCTCCCGAGTACAATCACAGCTACACCGGTATATTGAAGAATCTTCTGGATTGGCTCTCCCGCCCACTGGAAGCAGGAAACTACGCTTCAGGTACTGCTATAGCAGGCAAGAAAGCTGCGATCAGTGGTGCAGCCGGTCAGTCCGGCGCAGGTTATTCAAGAGAAAGACTTCGTGAGCTGCTGATACAGATAAAGGCAGATGTTCTCGCTGATGAAACGGGCGTGGTTCTGGGTGCCGAATGCTGGCAGAGCAATAAGCTGGTTCTTACAGATAATGATATGGCACAGCTTCAGAAGCAGGCTGAGGCATTTCTTACCAGTTGTGGCATCGATTGAAAATGCACAGTGAAAGTTAAGGCATAATTTATTAAGCTATATTCTTTATGAATCAACTTGATATTTAGCTAATTTAACATATATTTAAAATAGCTAAAATATTAGGAGGCGATGGTATGATAACAGCTACAGCAACCGAAATGCAGAACAATTTTGGCAAATACCTTAATCTTGTAATGATAGGCCAGCAGATTGTTGTAACAAAGAATGGCCGTGAAGTCGGACGTTTTATTCCAAAGGATGCTGCAGTATCGTATTTAACAGATTCCCTTACAGGAATTCTGAAGGGTGATTATAATCTGGATGAAGCAAAAGAAGAAAGGCTGAAGGGAAAATATGGTTCTGTTGATTGATGCAAATATCCTGTTGGATGTTCTGATGGATCGGCAGCCATTTGTAAACGAGTCTTCTCTGGTCTGGAAGCTGTGTGAAACGGAGCAGGCCAAAGGATACATTTCTACATTGACCTTTGCCGATATGGTATACATCATGCACAAAGAGTTGAGCGCAGAGAAGATTGAAGAAGTTTTCCGTAAGCTGAAGCTGATTTTCAAAATTGCTGACTTTGGCTCGGCTATTTTGGAAAAAGCGGTAGAAATGAAGTGGAAGGACTTCGAGGATGCAGTTCAAAGTGCTACAGCGGAACATATCCATGCAGATTATATCATTACAAGAAATGTTCGTGATTTTAAGCAAAGTAAAGTGATGGCATTCACACCAGTTGAACTGCTGGCAAGAATATGAAAACTACAGATATAAGCGCGTGGGGGAAAAACCTACGCGCTTATACTTATACCCAACAGTTGTGACACCATGCGTATTTATATTAAATTTAAGGATTACGGCTTCGGAGCCGCACTCAATTGCATCTGCATGTCGTTGATGGTATAATTCAAAAATCAATGATAATGTGAGGTGTTTTATGCCTGAGCTGAGCCGATTTGGTGGAATGGTTATTTATATGCTGTTTATGGACACGAAGCAGCACAACAAACCTCATGTCCATGTTTACTATGGAGAATATGAGGCTGCTGTAGCTATTGATGGGGAGCTGTTAGCAGGTTCTCTGCCTCACAAGCAACTGAAGATAGTCACGGGATGGCTGGCATTTCACGAAGAGGAAGCCTATGCTGCCTGGAACAGAGCAGTCAGAGGAGAACACTTCGACAAAATAGCACCTATGTAGGTGGTGAAGATATGTACATAAAAAATGGTATCTGCTACGCAGGAAACAATGAAAAAGAGATTAAAGTATCAAGTGCCATGCCTTTGAACGGCGGAATGCTTTTAGTCACATTTGAAACAGGTGAAAAGAGGCTTTTTGATACCACCCTGTTAAAAGGAAGTGCATTCGAGCCATTAAAAAATAACGATGTGTTTTCAGCCGTTCGTATCTTCCATGGTGTACTTACCTGGATGGATGGGGAAATAGATGTTGCTCCTGAAACAGTATACGCTGAGAGTTACCCTTATGAGGAAAAAGAAACAGATACCATACGGATATGAGTAAGAGGACGAGAATTTACGGTTACTTTTATCTGGGCAGTTCGAGAGATAGTAAAATTTTATATATACATCAAAAAACAGCATTCTTTCTGTGGTTGAAAAAACATGGAAAGACGGCTGTTTTTTTTGTAATGGCGAAAGATTCAATTCACAAATTCAACAGTTGTGACACCGATTGTATGTTATATGATTAATATTGCTGTGTATATATTGATATTTAATTCTGAATAACGCACAATGTACTACACATAACGACAGAAAGGATTTTTTTTGAAAAGATCGGTCTTGGTTAACGGAGTCCCTTTTAATATGACTTTGTCTGAAAATGATTTTAAAGCCGAAAGAGCAGCAATAGAATACCACTTAGGATTTGCATAAATAAGTTTGACTTTTGCGTGTAAATTAAGTAAAATCCAAAATAATATTTTAGATTTGCATAAAAAGAGGTGGCCATGCTGATTCCCAGAACGATAGAAGAAACTGTAAGGAATATAAGCAGTACGTTCCCTGTACTGCTCCTGACGGGCCCCCGTCAGGTGGGAAAGACAACTCTGCTGGAGAGTATTCTGGAACCGGGCAGGAAGAAGGTGTCCCTTGATAATATGACAGCCAGATCCCTTGCGAAGGAAGATCCGGAGCTTTTTCTCCAGAGGTATGCTCCTCCTGTGATGATAGATGAGATCCAGTATGCCCCGGAGCTTCTGCCTTATATAAAGATACTGGTGGATGAAAGAAAACAATGCGGGGACTTTTGGCTCACAGGCTCCCAGATGTTCCGCATGATGAAGGATGTATCAGAGACGCTGGCAGGACGAGTAGGGATAATACCGATGCAGGGTTTATCCAACAGCGAGATACAGGGTAATCACTTCCATGCATTTTCAGTAAATCCCTCAGAGCTGATGGACAGAATGGCCGTGGCATCCCCGATGGGGCTGATGGATATATTTGACAGGATCTACAGGGGATCCATGCCAAGGCTGTATGAGATAGACAGCATAAATACGGATATTTATTTTGAATCCTATATAGACACATATCTGAGCAGGGACATACGTGACCTCAGGCAGGTAGGAGACCTAACGGCTTTTCTGAAGTTCATTAAAATAATTGCGGCCAGGACAGCTACAAATGTGAATTACGAGGCAATCGCAGGGGAGGCAGGTATTTCTGCTCCGACCGCAAAGCAGTGGCTGTCCATTCTTGTTTCGAGCGGGCTGGTAATACTGATAGAACCCTACTCGAACAATGTCCTTAAAAGGGTGGTAAAGGCACCAAGGATGTACTTCATGGATACTGGGCTGTGTGCACACCTGATGGGATGGAGCAGCGGGACTGTTCTTGAGGGAAGTGCCATGTCAGGAGCTTTCTTTGAAACATGGGTCGTCGGAGAAATATATAAAAGCTACTTGAATACGGGGAAAAGGCCCCCAATGTACTTCTATCGTGACAGCAACAAGAAAGAGATAGACATAATCCTGTATCAGGATGGTATTTTAAACCCAATAGAGGTGAAAAAAAACAGTGCGCCGAAAGATGCCGTAAGGAATTTTTCTGTTCTGAAGCCGTTGGAAAAAGCCTCGAACGAAGAAAACGTATTTCTCAACACAGGACAGTTAAAGGCAGAAGTTGGCACAGGTGCAGTAATATGCATGGCTAAAGATATCCTACCTGTAGACAGAAAGAACTGGTATATACCGGCATGGCTTATTTGAGAGATTGGAGTTTGAAAACACGAGACTGTGAAAAAAAGTCTGTAAAAGTTAAATAGCAAGGGCCTTCTATGATACAATAAATAATCATAGGAGGCCTAAAATTATGGCAAGAAAAGAAAAACAACCTGTGCACCACGTGCAGATGACCGAAGGCAAAAGACAGCTCATCCAGCAGCTCTTCCAGGAATACGATATCGAATCAGCAGAAGATATTCAGGACGCTCTTAAGGATCTTCTTGGTGGAACGATCAAGGAAATGATGGAAGTTGAAATGGATGAACATCTCGGATACGGAAAATCAGAGAGGATTGACCGTGGAAAACATACTGATTACCGTAACGGAACAAAACGCAAACAGGTAAATTCCAGCTATGGATCATTCTCAATCGATGTCCCCCAGGACCGTGATTCTACATTTGAACCCCAGGTAGTCAAAAAACGTCAGAAAGACATTTCTGATATTGACCAGAAGATCATATCCATGTATGCCAAGGGCATGACCACCAGGCAGATTTCTGACACGTTGATGGATATCTATGGATTTGAGGCTTCAGAGGGTTTTATTTCTGATGTGACGGACAAGCTGATCCCAAAGATCGAGGAATGGCAGAACCGGCCTCTTGATGAGATCTATCCGGTCATTTTCATCGATGCCATCCATTATTCAGTCCGTGATAACGGAGTCATCAAAAAACTTGCCGCCTATGTGATCCTCGGTATTGATCTTGAGGGCAGGAAAGATGTGCTCACGATCGAAGTAGGCCAGAATGAAAGCTCAAAGTACTGGCTGTCTGTTCTGAATACCCTTAAAAACCGCGGAGTACGTGACATAATGATCATCTGCGCAGATGGCCTCACCGGCATAAAGGAGGCCATAAATACAGCATTTCCGAATACAGAATACCAGCGCTGCATAGTCCACCAGGTACGGAACACCCTGAAATATGTTGCTGACAAAGACCGCAAACCCTTTGCTGCTGACCTTAAGAAGATCTACGGAGCAGCAAATGCTGATACAGCTGCAGAGATCAGGGATAAAGTGACAGAAAAATGGTCAGATAAATATCCGAATGCAATGAAGTCATGGACAGTAAACTGGGATGCAATCACTCCTATTTTCAAGTTCTCAACAGAAGTCAGGACAGTGATCTATACCACAAATGCCATCGAAAGCCTTAACTCAACTTACCGCAAGCTGAACCGCCAGAGAAGCGTATTCCCAAGCGATCAGGCACTCCTCAAAGCCCTTTATCTGGCAACATTCGAGGCAACCAAGAAATGGACCATGCCTATAAGGAACTGGGGCAAGGTCTACGGCGAAATGGCAATCATGTACGAAGGAAGAATGCCCGAATAACAGACCGGCAGAAGTTTATCAAGGGTAAAATGAACACCGGCTTTTCAGCCGGTGCCCTTGAC
>JABUTA010000002.1:55474-60941 GCA_021443845.1 Parasporobacterium sp. | reverse complement strand
CGCAGGCTCTATAAATCAAAGTCATAGAAGGCTTTTTACAGAAAGAATTTCACACTCTCTATTTTGATGTTATATTATCCAAAGGCGGTTTCTCCATCTGTCTGTGATAGATTGCATAAGCCTTGTCAGTACAGCCGATCATTTCAAGGAGCCCTGCGGCCTGATACTCGAAAGGATATGATTCCGGATCTTCAACTTTAAAAGCAGTATTGCTTACAACTTCTGCATTGAATGATTTGCTGCTGTTCAGTAGGCACTGAGCCTCAAATAAGACAGAACCCCATCTGATGTGATAGTCGCTGGATACAATCACTATTTCATTTACTTCTTTAAAATTCTCTGTAAGTATATTGTATCCGTTGATGGCATTCTGACCTGTAGTCATGGATGTATTCTCTACTATTATACGGTCAGATGATATGCCGTTATTTTCAAGCCATTCAGCCATTGCGCCGGCTTCGGTCACATCAGGATTATTCTGGGCTGTGCCGCCTCCGGTACACATAATATAAGCTTTCGGATATTTTTCCGCACATTCAAGGGCAGTCTTAAGTCTGCCCTCCAGTTCATCCCGGATAGTTCCGTCAGGATTAAGTTTGTAGCCAAGTACCGTAAAACATAAATTGCTGTCTTTGCTCAGATCATCGGGTACATCATAATTGATCTTCAGGCTGTCTGCAGCATATTCCCAGTATACAAATATTTTCTCCCATCTGGACGCTGCATCCGGGTTCAGCTCCTTCAGCTTTTTCATATCAGCATCGATTACCGTTTTTGCATCATCCTGATAGAAACCATAATATATGATCATATCTGAGATGAGATCTTTTTCTTCCTGGGTATATTGGTCAACGCCTCTTATGGGCTCCTCAGTTTTATCGGAGGCGGCTTTATCAGTTCCTTTCAGGTCAGTACCGTTTTTATCTGAGCACCCGGCAGCTGATAATAATATGACCAGACATAAGGCAGCAGTTAAAAATTTGCGTAATGGCATCTGTAAGTCCTTTCTTTATGTTAATACAGCAGTGTTCAATATTTAATGTTACGTTACAAGACGGATATCAGCAGAAATGATATACCGAATGCAATGAAAAATACAAGGCATCCTGTACCTAATTCTTTAAGTGTATGCCGTTTCAGATATACTGATGACCATGCTATCAGTGCTGCGATTATAAGGGTCGGGATAAGTGTTTTCCAGCCGATGGAGTAGACCAGATAAAACAAAGGCCCGGTGGCACTGCATGCATGGCCGCTGGCTTTTATGTGGATCACTTTATTGACAACAGTAAGTATTACTACAGAAAAGAAATATGAAAGACAGATCAGCAGGAGGTCTTTGCTGACTCTTGATGCAAATGCCCATATCTGACATCCAAGGTATCCTGCTATGGAAAAAACAAAAGCAAGGTTTCTCTGTCCGGCGCGGCCTGCCTTCCTTATGGAAGGGATGATCAGAGATACCGGATATGCAAGCAGAGGAATAAATCCGAGGAACAGTATCGGAAATATCAGATCCTGAATATTCCTGAAGAATTCGGATCTTTTGAAGTAAAGAGTAAGCATCATTGCCGTGACCAGAACAGGGGGAACGGATATTACTCTTACTGCAAGAGCAAGTTTTGACGGTAATCGTGATTTACGGATCATAAAGCCTCATTTCCTTGGTGAATGGGAAACAAATATTCCTGTAAAGTATAGCATACTCAGTGCAAACAATGTATATTAATACAGTTTGTTTAAAGGGATTTCTGAAATTATTTGAAATGAACCGAAGGGATTATCATGAAGGACGCTGCTAAAGGAAGAATATTTATAATATTAACTGCTGTATTGTGGGGAATGGCAGGTATCTGCGTAAAATCCATTTCATGGGGCACTCCGGGAATAGTAGCTGCCAGAAGCCTCATTTCCCTTATAATGCTGTTTGCGGTAAAAAGAAATTTCAGACTGCGTTTTACGAAGGTGAATATTCTCGCCGCGCTGGCCATGTCCGTCACGAGTATTCTGTATATCCTGGCAATTAAGAGAACAAATGCGGGAACTGCGATAGTACTTCAATATGTTGAACCGATACTTGTACTTCTTTTTGCCGTTATATTCCAGAAGAGAAAAGTCAGAAAAACAGAAGTACTCCTTATTCTTCTGGTCTTTGCCGGATGTGTACTGTCATTTGCGGATTCTCTGGATTTTTCACATATTCTGGGAAATATAATGGCACTGGCATCGGGATTCACATTTGCGGCACAGATAATCATCATGAACGGATCGGAATGTGACACACAGGATTGTACCATTATCAGCAATTTTATATGTTTTGCCGTCTGTATTCCCTTTGTGATATTCGGAAAGCCTCTGAGCTTCGGAGCATCAGATATAATGTGGGTACTGGTCCTGGGAATATTCCAGTACGGGGCAGCCAACATACTTTTTTCGAAGGGAGTGCAGCTGGTAGATAAGGTGGAATGCTCACTGCTTCTGACCATTGAACCTATATTCAACCCGATACCGGTGGCAATATTCTGCGGTGAAAAGATGGGAGGACTGGCTGTTATAGGATCCGCGGCAGTAATAGCCGGAGTTGCTCTGTATGCACTCCTGCCGAAACTGGAAAGCAGACGTGATAAATTAATGCAGAATTGACAGCATTTATTGAAATTACACGGATTTTTCACAAACGATGTGATATAATCGAAAAAAGTTTTTATTATGAGTTTAATTTCTTTGTGAATGTTTAAGGAGGCATCATATGAAGAGAAAAATGATAAAAGCATTATCAGTATTTCTTGCCGTGCTGATGACAGTCAGCATGCTTTCTGCTGCGGCATTTGCTGATGAGCCGTTTACAGAGCAGGAAGAAACTACTGAAATTGTTACAACTCCGGAGGAGACTACAACTCCAGAGGAAACCACAACTCCTGAGGAGACTACAACCCCAGAGGAAACCACAACCCCAGAGGAAACCACAACCCCGGAGGAGACCACAACCCCGGAGGAAACCACAACTCCGGAGGAAACCACAACTCCGGAGGAAACCACCACGGAAGAGGAGACCACAGCACCCCGTAAGCTTATCATTACCATTAACGGAACACAGTATTACACTGTGAAAGAGGCTTTTGATGGTGCAGCCAACAATGATGTCCTTAAACTTGAGGACGATATTGTTCTTACAAATCCTGTTGATTTTAAGAACCAGCAGATGAAGACAATTACAATTGACCTGAACGGCCATGAAATCCGTATGTACGGTGCGGATGAGAATATGGCAGGAGACAACTCCGGCACAGATCCCCAGGCATACCCGGGCATGGGCGGAATGATCGTTATCAAGAACGGCAAAGTGACATTTACCGATAAGTCTTCTTCTGAAAACGGTAAGGTAACAAGCTCCAATGATGCTTATCCTATGATATTTGTGGTCAAGGATACCAGCATCGGTACTTATCTTTACATTGACAAGGGAGCTTATAAATCTCATCAGGATCAGAAGATAATCAAGATCATCGACCCGAATAATAATGTTCTGGAAAACAGTGAATCATCATCTGAACCGGGTTCAATGCTGACTGTAGCTGTAAGCGGCGGAACATTCAGTAAGGAACTTCCTGCAGAATTTCTGGCTAAAGGATATATGCAGGTTCAGCAGGCTGACGGTACATGGAAGGTAGTCAAAGGTGAAGAGCCGACTACCGAGGAACCGACTACCGAGGAACCGACCACCGAGGAACCAACTACCGAGGAACCGACTACCGAGGAACCGACTACCGAGGAACCGACCACAGAAGAGCCTACAACTGAGGAGCCTGTTCCGGAACTCTGCAAGGTTACATTCCTTTCACCTGTAGTTGTCGTACCTGTTCCCAATGGGCAGCTGATTCCTGTGGGTGAGTGTGCTTATGAACCTGAACCGCTGAAGGCTGACGGATTTGTATTTGCCGGATGGTACACTGATTACGAATGTACTAAGAAATTCGATTTCAGAACCCCGATAACATATGATATTGACCTGTATGCAGGATGGGTTGTAAAGGCAAAGACATACACTGTTACCTGGAAGAATTACGACGGAACTGTTCTGGAGAAGGATACAGTAAAGGAAGGCAATTATCCTGTATATTACGGAGGAACTCCGAGAAAACCTGAAGACGGAACCTACAGATACGTGTTTGCAGGCTGGAATAAGACTGTAACTCCTGTAAGATCCGATACTGAATACACAGCAATATTCAATGCAGTTCCGAAGGCGAAGACCTACACCATTACCTGGAAGAATTACGACAATTCGGTTCTGTATGTTTCAATTGTCAGAGAAGGCCGTATACCGAGATATTACGGATATACACCTGTTAAACCTTCTGACGGGGTAAATGCATATGTATTTGCAGGATGGCAGCAGAAAATAGTTCCCGCATGGGCTGATGCAGTCTATACTGCAGTATTCACACCTGTACGTATTACAGGCAAGTTTAATATAACATGGCTCAATTATGACGGAACCGAGCTGGCAAAAACCGTTGTAAATAACGGAGAGACTCCTGTATATACAGGCTCTGTACCTGTAAAACCTGCTGACGGAACATATAAATATGAATTTGCCGGATGGGACAGAACTCCGGAACCTGCAGAAGCTGATGCTGTATATACTGCACGGTTCAAAGCTGTACCTGAGTTCGAAAAGGGTGAGACAGATGTATATGTACTGACACCGGACGAGGTTATTAACGGATATCCGGTTCTGTTTGAAAAAGGCGATACACAGATACCGTACATTGAACTGACTAAGGCATTTGACAATCTGAAGGATATCCATATTAACATATTCGGCAATGAGGAAGCAGATTATGAAACTGAATATGTGGAAGACAGAAATCATTATGTACTTACAGTAACCAGAGAAAACGGTGCGGAAGCGATAATAGATCCTGTAGAGAGCAGGGTTGTATTTACAGATTATACCGCATTTACAGAGCCTGAAATGACAGGTGCGGCAGCAGAGGAAGAACTCCGTATGCCTTCTGAAAATGAAACCGTAATCAACCTGTCAGAATACGGTCTGGAAATATATATGATAGGCGATAATGTTTATATGCCTCTTAAGACGTTCTCAGATCTTTTCATGCTGCCTGCCGGAATCAACTGGCTGTATAACGGCACAGATTCATTTATTGTAAAGAACTGTATAGATGATGCGGCAACAGACATGGAAGGACGCACTCTTTATTCGATTTTCGGTAAGAATGCATCTGAAGAGAGAAGTGAAAAGTCGGCATTATTCGAATATGCAGAGCTGTGCCTAGTACTTGATCTGAATTACGGCATGAAGGAAGATCTGGGAGTCAGCCGCGGATTTGATGCATTCTTCACCCATATGGGACTTTATGAGCCTCTTACCGGAACCAATATTTCCGCATACAGAACAGCCCTTAAGGACCTTTCGGAGAAGTATTTTGCAAATGATGAGGCT
>JABUTA010000002.1:9307-53983 GCA_021443845.1 Parasporobacterium sp. | reverse complement strand
AGCAGATGCCGAAGCTGTTTGAAAGCTATGAACCGGTGGGCACATTGCTTCCTGAAGCTGCTGAGGCACTGGGACTTACGGAACGGGTAAAGGTGTGTGCGGGAGCCGGTGATAATGCTGCGGCAGCTGTGGGAACAGGTACGGTAGGTGAGGGCGCATGCAATATTTCCCTGGGTACGTCAGGAACAGTATTTATATCCAGCCATTCCTACAGTCATGACCCTGCAGGGGCTATACATTCTTTCTGTCATGCAGACGGGAAATATCATATGATGGGATGCATGCTGTCTGCTGCAAGCTGCAGCAAATGGTTTATGGAAGATGTGCTGGATACCAGAGCATATAACGCAGAGCAGGCATTAATAACGGAAGACATGCTGGGAAATAACAATGTATATTTTCTGCCTTATCTCATGGGAGAACGTTCTCCCATAAATGACGTAAATGCAAGAGGGACTTTTGTGGGGATTTCCATGGATACCACCAGGGCAGCCATGACTCAGGCAGTTCTGGAAGGCGTGGCTTTTGCAGTAAGGGATAATCTGGAAGTGATAAAAAGTCTGGGTATAGATGTAAGAAAAAGCATGATCTGCGGGGGAGGAGCAAAGAGCAGCTTATGGAAGAAGATAATAGCCAATGTACTGAATATAGAGCTGACCCTTCCTGTATCGGAGCAGGGCCCGGGAATGGGGGGCGCAATGCTGGCAATGGTTGCATGCGGTGTGTATGGATCAGTTGAGGAAGTCTGCGCAGAACTTGTAAAAGTATCCGGAACTGTTAAGCCGGATCCTGAAATCGCTGCCGGATATGAAAAATGTTATCAGAAATACAGTCTTTTATATCCGGCATTGAAGCCCGTTTTTTCTGTTCTTGCACAGTGACCGGATAATGCTTTATAAATACTTATAACAGAACAGTAGAGCCTGAACATCATAAATCGCCCGGACACATGTCCGGGCGATAAGTGTATTTACATAACATATAAGCGAATATACGTATTAAATTGTCAGAATATTCCCAGAAGCTCGCTGTATGCTGTAAGGGCGCCATCTGTGTTCTTTGCAAGGACTTTCTTTGCAAGAACCTTTCCGAGCTGTACGCCTTCCTGGTCGAAGCTGTTCAGATTCCATACAAATCCCTGGAACATAACCTTGTTCTCAAAGTGAGCAAGAAGAGCACCTGCTGCCTCGGGAGTAAGCTGCTCACCTACGATAATGCTGGAAGGACGGTTGCCTGCAAAATATTTGTTGCTGTTTTCATCATCCTTGCCGCAGGCAAAGGCCATGATCTGTGCAGCAACATTTGCCGAAAGCTTCTGCTGGCTGGTGGTTCCTTCTATGATGACGTCATTGCCCATCTGACTCTTCTTGAATCCTACAAACTGGATAGGAATGATATCAGTACCCTGGTGGAGCAGCTGGTAGAATGAATGCTGTCCGTTGGTTCCGGGCTCACCGAAAATAACCGGGCCTGTTACATAGTTTACAGGATCGCCGAATCTGTTTACGCTCTTGCCGTTTGATTCCATATCCAGCTGCTGGAGATGTGCAGGAAAACGGATAAGAGCCTGAGAATACGGAAGAACAGCTGTAACGCCATATCCTAAAAAACTGCGTTCATATACGCCGATAAGAGCATCAAGAAGTGCAGGATTCTTACGGATATCCTTTTCCTTGCCTGTCGCATCTGCCTGTGCAGCACCTTCGAGGATACGTGCGAATACATCAGGGCCGAATGCCAGTGACAGGATAGCTCCGCCTACGGAAGATGTTCCTGAATAACGTCCACCGATATAGTCATCCATGTAGAAGGAATCCAGATATTCGGGATTGCCTGCCAGAGGAGAGGTTTCGCTGGTTACTGCCAGCATATGTTTTGAAGGATCAAGGCCTGCTGCTCTGAGAGCATCCTTCACGAAGTTTTCGTTTGTAAGAGTTTCAAGTGTTGTACCTGATTTCGAAACAACAATGAACAGTGCATGGGCCAGATCTGTTGTCGCAAGAACAGCTGATGCATCGTCCGGATCAACGTTGCTGATGAAACGGGCTTCCATCTTGAGTGTGCCGTTTGCACGTGCCCAGTTCTCGAGAGCCATATATAACGCACGGGGGCCAAGATCGGAGCCTCCGATACCGATCTGAACAGCGGTGGTGAATTTCTCACCGTTTTCATTTAAAATTTCCCCGTTGTGAACCTTAACGGCGAATTCAGCAGCACGTTTCTGCTGTGTGGAATAGAATTCACGTTTGTTAACACCGTCTGCTATAACATCTTTACCTAACTGGCCCCGGCATAACTGGTGGAGGACAAGTCTCTTTTCACCGGTGTTGATCATTTCACCATTATATAAAGCAGCGTACTTATCTGTAAGTTCTGCTTCATCTGCCAGTTCCTGAAGAATATTCAGAAGTTCATCGTCAACAGGTTTGGCTGCATAACTGTAAACCATATCTGCAGCCATGCTGACTCTGTAATCTGCAACACGCTTTGCACCGTTTTCACCTGACATCACGGTCTTCACGTCAACAGCTGCTGCAGAACCGAGTTTCTCATATGATTTAAGAGTATCAAAATTGTTCCATTTCATTTTGTGGTCTCCTTTTTGCTGATAATATACCCGATACATTATAATAAATATTAATATATTTTAAAACCGCTGCAGAATATTTTTTTGCAGTAAAAAATGCAGTTCAAAGGACATTTCCATGAACTGCATTTTTATCAGAGGGTACATTTACTGAACCGTATTGTTTCCGGCGACGGAAGCTTTACTTTCTTTGACGGAAGTTTTACCCGGAACGGCAGCATTTGAATTATCTGCAGCTTTCCGGATCCTTACTGGCTTTTTTATGATAAACCTGTCAAGAACATACATTAAGCATGGAAGGAATATAAGAACCAGTATTACTGAAATACATGTTCCGTATGCGATCATCAGGCATGTCTGGGCAATGGTTTTCTGAGTCATTATGACACTTACTGTCACACAGGATGTGATAAGTATCAAAGATGAAGTAAGGATGGTTCTTACAGACATGTTCATAGCTTCTTTAAGGGACTCCTCTTTATCCAGGTTCATCCGTGCATTGCGGTAGTTGTCCATGAGAAGTATTCCGTAATCTATGGTTGCTCCCATCATTATACATTGTACCAGTATCAGGGAAATATAATTTATGGTATAGCCCTGCAGACATACTATTGCTGTGGTGATGAACACAGCTGCCTGTATAAGTACAACCAGCAGTACAGCACCGGTCAATGAGCGGAATGTTATGAGAACTACTATGAATACTGCTGCGATGGTCAGTAAAGTGATAAGATTCAGTTCGTTTCCAAAACCATTATTCATTTCTCCTGCCATAGGTGAATTTCCTACCAGATATGTATGATTGTCAAAGCATTCGGCAGCATATGTATTGACATAATCCACAAATTCAAATGTATCAGACGTTTCTGCAGGAAGGTCTGCCGATATTATCATACGGTTGTATCTGATGCCTTTAAGCAGTTCTGCTTCCGGATCGGAATTCTCATCCCCGCTGCCGAGCATTTCTTTGTAACTGCTTATCTGTGCTTTGATATCTTCGGAAATCATCATAGAGAACATTGGATTGGTAAGCACTTCTTCATCCACAAATCGCAATAATTCACCGGCTTCAATGGAACCGTCTGATTCAGGGTGACTGGATGCATACAGCTGGAACAGTCCCCGGGCCTGGCTTTCTGAAAGTCCCATTTCTGCGGATAATTCCTGATATGTGTATGTTTTTCCAAGAGTATTAGAATAATCCTGCACATAGTTTACTCTTTCGTCTGCTTCAAGGCGGGATATGAATTCTGAAATGCCTTCCGTATTCTCAGTGTTCTCATACAGCAGTACCATCTGATTGTCTGCACCGAATGCAGCTTCCATAGCTTCCTGCTCTGTATTATCAAAGGATTTAATATAGCTGATGCCCAGATTTCCTTTGATAAAGAATGCTCCCACGGCTATTATAACGACAGCGGCAATCAGGAATATACGTGCATTGACAGTTTTTCTGAGCACACAGGAGAAATTGATACGGAATGATTTCTTCTGGGTTTTCTGTATGAGCTTATCGAAAACAACAGTAAGGCAGGGAAGTACGGTAAAAATGCATATAAGGCTCATGAGTATGCCTTTTGCCAGAACGATTCCCATGTCCGCCCCGATCCTGAAGCTCATGAAAAGGAGCATTAAAAGTCCGGCTATGGTAGTGACCGAACTTCCGGAAACAGTACTGAATGAGGCTGCCAGCGCTTTTTTCATTGCTTCTGCCGGATCCGGAGTCAGCTGACGTTCGTGATTGTATCTGTTCATCAGCATTATAGTGTAGTCCATGGACAGTCCCAGCTGGAGAAGGGCAGCGATTGCAAATGTCATGAATGACACGGAACCAAGAAGGGCATTGCTTCCCATGTTGAATAATATTGCAACGGCAATTCCCACGAGGTATATAATTGGTTCTATCCATGATCTGCAGAAAATGAACAGTATTATAAATACGATGACCGCAACAATCAGAACAATCAAAGGAAGCTCATTTGAAAGAGTATCCAGCATCATTTTATTGTCGACGATCTCACCGCTGAGATAAGCAGAGTCTCCGTATTTATCACGGACGGTGTCCAGCACCTTACGGGCAGCATCAGAATATGTTCCTGCATCAACGGTTATTACATATCTTGAGTGATTATCTTTCTGATAGAATTCATCATTCTGAAAATATACAACTGTTCTGACATTTTCTATTTCTGAAAGTTCATCTTTTCTGTTAAGCTGATTCTCCGTATCCAGATCATCGAACATTACTGTTATCTGAGACATTTCTCCGAATTCGTCTTTCATTATGCCCATACCTGATTTTACCTGCGAATCCTTTGGCAGGTATTCAGACATATCATAATTAATGTTAACCTTGAAAATACCGTATACGGATGCCAGACATAAAATCGCAGCAATTACCAGAATAAGGATCCTCTTATTTACTATCCAGGCAGATATTTTATTCATAATACAAATCCGTCCTTTCTCTGCCAGAGTTTATTATTAATACAACATGATTTTGCCGATCATACTTGACGTATATTTTTAACGTGTATATGATTATAACAACACAGTGTTGCTTTAACAATAAACAGTATTTTTTATAAAGACGTAAAGACAACACATACACTGTGTTTTGTCGCTAAATAGATAAGAAATCAGATAATGTGGTTATCGGAGCACAGACCTGAGTTTTCGTTTTCGATATCAACATTATCGAAAAAGGTGCAGATATGAATGAAATAATAAACGAAGATGCAAAGAAAAAAGTTAAGGAAAACCAGAGGACCAGGCTTACAAGAATGCTTTTCAGAAAGAGCCTCATATCCCTGCTCAAGGAAAAATCTCTCTATGAGATAACAGCCAGTGAACTCTGCGCAGCCGCAGAACTGAACAGATCCACATTTTACAAGCATTATGATAATGTGGCTGATGTGATGTCGGAACTGGAAAACGAGATCAGGGATAAGGTTAAGGACTGCATGTATGAGATTAAAACCGAGAATCCCGACAGTCTCCTGCAGCCCCTTTATAATCTGCTGTGTTACCTGAAGGAAAACAGGGATATCACCTGCCTTATACTTAAACACAGTTATGACAGGAATTTTCTTAACTCAATTATAAGGGATGTAATGATATTTGTAACAGACATTTCAGATGACTGGGTAAACCGTAACCCGGTATTTTCAGATTATATTATAAAATATATAATTGCAGGCAGCATGAACATAATTGAAAACTGGCTGAACGGTCCCATGCGGGAGAGTCCCATGGAAATTTCTCTCATGATCAGTGACATATCCATTGCGATCATGGGAATGAAGAGAAGAAATATAAGTACAGCGAACAGAAAATAAAGCACAGGCGGAATATTTGCCTGATTAATATTGATAAATATGTTATCCAGGTGGTAAACTTAAATCGATTTGGTGTGCAGCTTGGTTTTTAACAAAAATATATAAGGGGGATCAGTTTATGGAATCTGCAGTTAAAAGAATAGGCGTATTAACGAGCGGAGGCGATGCTCCGGGTATGAATGCTGCTGTCAGAGCTGTTGTAAGGACAGCAGTTGCTCATAATATCGAAGTTGTAGGTATCAAAAGAGGCTGGAAGGGTCTGATCCAGGGAGATATCGAGCTGATGAATCTCCACAGCGTTGCTCATATTCTTGAGAGCGGCGGAACGATTCTCTACACAGCCAGAAGCGATGAATTCAGAACCGTAGAGGGCAGAGCGAAGGCATACAATATATGCAAGCTCATAGGGCTTGACGGTCTGGTTGCCATAGGCGGAGACGGAACATGGGCAGGAGCACTTGCACTTGCAAGCGAACATGACATTTCCGTGGTAGGCATACCGGCGACTATCGATAATGACATCGGATGTTCAGAATATTCCATAGGATTTGATACTGCTGCCAACACGGCTGTTTCATGTATCGACCACCTCAGGGATACAATGCAGTCTCATGAGAGATGCTCGGTCATTGAGGTTATGGGTCACAATGCGGGTGATCTTGCCCAGTATGTTGCCCTGGCTTCAGGTGCTACAGACGTTATTATTCCGGAGAAGAAATGGAATCCTGAAGAAGTTATCAATAACATCAGGAACAGAAGGCTTGCAGGCTTTACCCATTTCATGATAATTATTGCCGAAGGTGCAGGAAGCAGTGCTGAACTGGCAGATTATATCCATGAAAAGACCGGCCTTACTGCCAGAGTAACAGTTCTGGGACACGTGCAGAGAGGCGGTTCGCCTACAGCCAGGGACAGAGTTATGGCTACCAGAATGGGATACTGGGCTGTGAAGATTCTTGCGGAAGGCAAGACCAACAGAGTAGTGGTATCAAAGGATCATAGAATTACAGACATGGATATGTTTGAAGCTATTAATACAAAGCATGAGATCTATGAGGCTGACCATATTATTTCCAGGGCAATGGTCGGGGATCTGATCTGATATTAATTATTATTTATGAGAACTGTCGGGAGGCCGATGGTTCTCATTTTTAGTTTCCCTGGGCAGTAATGTAATGGTATACTCGAAGCTGTCAGACATAGATTATTTACTCACGCTTTCCATATCCCGGAGACAGCTTCATGCTCGGAAATTTACCGTCACTGTGTGTTTTTTGTCTTAGCTTTTTCTTGAGCCCCAAATGCTCAATCCCAAGCTGTGTGGGAAGTTTTAGTTATTTATATACAGAATTTCAGAAGGATAAAAACAAATGAGGAATGTGGATATAAGAAATATCAGCCTGGGACAGATCCAGTATTTTCTGAAGGTTGCCGAAAATGAAAGCATAACCAGATCGGCAGAATATTTTAATCTGACCCAGCCCACACTTACAAAAAAAATCCAGAGCCTGGAGGGCCAGCTGGATCTGAAGCTTTTCAAGAGAGTCAATAAAAAACTGGTGCTGACCAGAGAAGGCAAATTCCTGTATGATTCATTGAATGGCGTAGTTGCGGAAATAGAAAAGAATATAGAGCTGGCACATATACTTAATGCCGATAAGAGAAATACACTGAGCATCGGATTCCTTAATTCTTTTAAACCGGAAAAATTCCTGATGCCTGCCCTGAGGAAGCTGAATGACAGGATGGAAGGCCTGGAAATAAAGATTGAAACCAACTATGTCCAGACTGTCAGGGAGATGCTCATCAAAAATGAAGTGGATATTGTATTTTCAATATTGTATGACTTTGAGGGAAAGCATTATGATAATCTGGAATGGATAAAGGTGGGTGACACTCCCCATTGCGCCTGTGTTCTGAAGACCTGTCCCCTGGCATCGAGATGCGAACTGACTCCGGAAGACCTGCGGGATATGGATTTTATAAGCATTTCTCCCCGGGTTCTTTCAGAGTATAACCGTATGCTCATGGATATATTCAGGGCAAAGGGATTCATACCTGAAGTTACCAGATATGTGGAGGCTTCCAATTCCCAGGGTCTTAATCTCATGACTGAAAAGGATGTATTCATATGTGATGAATATTATCTGGATATGAATGAAAACGATCATGCCAGGATTCCCATTAAAGGTACTCACAGCGGGTTCGTAATGGCCTGGAGAAAGGGGAATACCAAGAGGGCTGTGAAGGAATTGATTAATATCATAAAGAATATGTAATTGATTCTGAAATGGAATACATTTATGATTATTAGTAATTTTACATATTCATTATTTAACATTAAATTATATGTATGATGTGGGGTCTGCCTAAAAAATATATATCTGAATGGCTAAGGATGACTGCGCCTGTAATTCATGGAATTATTCGTCATGTATTGTGCGGACCGGGTAAATTCGCAGTAAACGCCTGATGCGTTTACTGCTCAGATTACCCTGACGGATTACGCACCTGAAGTGCGAATCCGTCGTCCGCAAATTCACGACGAATAATCCCTGAATTAAGACGGCTCGTCATATACGCCATTCAGATATATATATTTTAGGCAGGCAGCACAACACATCTGTACAATGCAGTGCACGAATTATATGGCACATGCATGATATATAACAGAAACCTGCAGTAATAATAAGTAATCATTGAGGTGACATTTTATGGAAGTAAACAGCAATTCCGATAAATATCTCAATTCCATACAGATCGGAGGTCTGGCGGATTGTGTCAGGGGAGAACATTTCTTTGACTCCTGTGAACCCTATACGGTTGCTACCGATGGAGAGGAGATAATCGTAAAAACAGCATGCCGTGCATGCATTGCCAACTGCGGTGTACTTGTTCATGTAAAGAACGGCCGTGTGGTGAAGCTGGAAGGCAATCCTGAAGATCCCATGAGCAGAGGAAAAATGTGCGCAAAGGGACTGGCTGGAATACAGGCACTGTATAACCCTAACAGAAACAAATATCCTCTTGAGAGAGTAGGTGAAAGAGGAGGCGGCAAATGGCACCGTCTGACCTGGGATGATGCCCTTACAAAAATCGCATCGGAGCTTATGAGGGTAAGGGATGAATATGGGCCGGAAGCAGTATTCGGAACCACCGGCGGCGGCGGTAATCCGGAAGTTTGGAGCGTATGCCGTTTCTGCAATATATTCGGCACTCCGAACTGGTTTGAACCCGGATGTGCCCAGTGCTACCTTCCGAGAGTACTGGGTTATACCATGATGTACGGCGGTGTGGATCCTTCAATAGCAGATTCCAATGCCCTTGAACTGTATTTCCCTGATGAGACCCCGATAAAGTGTCTGGTATTATGGGGAACAGATCCTTCATATTCATGTCCGGCCAGCGGCGGACGTGCCGTAAATGAACTTCGTGCCAGGGGAGTAAAGACCATCTGCATAGATCCCCGTTTTACTCCGGATGCCGCAAAGGCAACAATATGGCTTCCCGTAAGACCGGGTACAGACGTTGCCCTGATGCTGTGCTGGATAAAGTACATAATCGACAATAAAAAATATGATGAGGAATTCGTCATGAAATGGACAGATTCCCCGTATCTGGTAGATACCGAAACAAAATTCATGCTGCGTCCTGTTAAAAGTGAGGATCCTTCCGTTCCCGATACATTCATGGTATGGGATAAAAAAACAGATTCCATGCAGCCTCTGGAATATCCCTGGAATGAGAATCTTGATGTTGAACTGGACGGTGAGTATGAAGTTGACGGAAAGATATATAAGACAGGCTTCCGACTTCTCAGAGAAAGGGTGGCGGAATGGACTCTGGAGCATACGGCACAGGTATGCGGCGTAGATGCAGAACGCATTGAAAAGGCTGTTCTTCTGTTTACGGATAATCAGCCCGGAGGACTGGCACTGGGCGTTGCCACAGACCAGACACCTAACTCCGAGCAGGCAGCAATGGCTGCATGTATCATTGACTGTCTCGTGGGCAATGTTGAACGTCCGGGTTCACTTCTTCAGAGATTCCGCACCAGCGGAACATTAAGAATGCCCAATTATCCTGTGCCCCAGGCAGAACGTCTTCTTCCGAAGGAAATGCTGGAGAAGAGGCTGGGCGGCATTGAACACAAGGGACTTCACATCTGGTGGGCAGGACAGCCTGCTGCAATCCTGGATGCGGTTATTACAGGTAAGCCTTATCCTTTAAAGGTATGGCTGGACAGATCAGGCAATAAGTTCGGTGTAGTAGCTGAAGCTTCCAAAATAGAAGAAGCAATAAAGCATCTGGACTACATTGTACATTCCTTTATTTACCCTACATCATTCTCTGCATATGCGGATATCCTCCTGCCCACAGCAGAGTGGCTGGAAACGGATATGCTTGTGGAAACCTGCAATACCATTGTTGCCCGTCAGGCAGTTGTAAGTCTGTGGGAAACTGTTGATGAGACCCTGCTCTGGTCAAAGCTGGCAAGGAAATGTGCGGATATGGGACATGAAATGTGTCAGAAAGCCTTTGATCCTGAATTCATGGGGGATGATCTGGCTTATTGGGACAGCATGGATGAGTTCTTCAACCATTGTACAGAGCATATAGGCATGACATGGAAGGAAGTAAAGGAAAAGGCCCCGTTTGAATATCTGCCGAGGAATGAGTGGAGATCATATTATGTTTATAAATGGATAGATGAGAAAACCGGAAAATACAAAGGCTTTGATACACCATCCAAAAAGATCGAGATTTACCTTGACAGTATGATAACCCTGGCAAGAACAGGAAAACCGTTCTCCTATCATGAACTTCCTCCGGCATCAAAGGATTATGATCCACTGCCGTATTATCTGGAACCGATAGAAGGTCCTGTAAATGATCCGGAATTATGCAGGGAGTTCCCGCTTATTATGACGAACGGCCGTGTACCCTTCTACCAGCACTCAACTCTCAGAAACAACGCTGCCATGAGAGAAATAATGCCGGTGGCGGAAATATGGATACATACATCAGATGCTGAAAAGAACGGAATAAAGACAGGGGACTGGGTATGGATTGAATCGCTGAGAGGAAAGATAAGAGCAAAAGCATACGTAACAGAGGGCATGATGCCGGGTTCTGTGTGTATGGAACGTTTCTGGAATCCTGAAAAGCTGAATACACCGACCCACGGCTGGAAGGAAATGAATGTAAATATTCTTACAAAAGGTTCAGCACCGTTTAATGATGTGGTGGGAACCTATACACTCAGGGGATTCATGGTTAAAGTGTATAAGGCAGAAGAAGGAGCCCCTGAGGGAATCTGGGAGAAGCCTGAAGATTTTAAGACATGGCTTCCTATCGAACATTAAGAGAGGAGGGTTGAAAAATGGAATCACAGTATATCATATTAGTAGAGCTTGACCGCTGCATCGGCTGCCATGGAGGATGCCAGGTAGCATGCAAGACAGAACACAGTATTTCATTGGGTCCCTCCAGAAGCAAAATGTATTCCATGGGACCTACAGGAAAATATCCGGATATTGAAATGTATTTTATGCCGGTAATGTGCCAGCAGTGTGAAAATCCATCCTGTACAGAAGTATGTCCTACAGGTGCATGCTATAAATCAGGAGATGACGGGGTGGTATATATTGACAGGGATATGTGCATAGGTTGTCAGAGCTGCATGAAGAGCTGTCCTTATCAGTGTATTATTTTCAATAAGGAACTGAATGTATCCGACAAATGCGATATCTGTTCAGGACGAAGGGCAGACGGACTTCCTCCGGCATGCGTGCGCAACTGTGCAGGCGGAGCACTGCACTACGGGGATATCAATGATCCTGACAGTGAGGTATCAGTGCTTATAAGGGAAAATGAAGGACATGTATATACCCTTGCCGATCCAAATGGCAATAATCCTCAGGCAAGATATATTCTTCGTGACTGCAGATGGATAGAAGAACTTCCGTTTATATATGCCGGAAAGATGAGAGGTGAGATCTGATGAATAAAGCACTTATGTCAGCCAGGGGAAATGTGTACAGATTTCTGGCAAGAATATTTATTCTGGAAGTTGATAAAAAACTCCTTAATGATATGAAGAAAATGACATTCCCGGAATCAGACGAATCTGATATCGGTGATGGTTATGCTAAGCTGAAAGCATATCTGGCAGAAGCATCTGAAGAAAACATAATTGATACCGAAGTGGATTATGCGAAGGTATTTCTGGCAGCAGGTGAGGCAACAGGACTTGCAGCATTCCCTTACGAATCCATTTATACCAGCAAAAAGAAAATGATGAATGAATCCTGTACTTCCGATGCTGAAAAGTATTATGCTGCCAGAGGACTGAAGGCAAAAGCCGGCATGTATAAGATTCCGGATGATCATGTGGGACTGGAATTTGAATTCATGGCGGTTCTGTGTGAAGAAGCAGCATCTGCAGCAGATTCGGAAAATGAGGCGGCATATGAAAAGGCTCTGAAGGACCAGAAGGAATTCTTTGACAGGCATATCAGGAAATGGGTTCCGGTATTCTGTAATGACGTGATCAAGTATGCCCGGACAGATTTTTATAAGGCTGTGGGTATGATAACCAGGGGCTTTATAAGCCAGGAGGCAAAGGTATGGGATATTTTGTAAATTATGAAACCATGGATGAAATCCTTGAGACCATGCGGGAAAAGTACAGAGTATTTGCGCCTGTTCTCTTAAAGAAAAGAAACCGCGGAGAAAATAAAGAGGAAGTAAGATACAGTGAGATCAGAAAATCCAGGGATATTGTTTATGACAGGAAGTCTGATTTTTCGCCGAAAATGACGGTATATCCTATTATACAGACACTGCTGTACTTTACAGGCAGTGAAGTCAGGGAAAGTGAGCTGGCTGACGACAGAGATATCGTAGTAATGCTGAGGGCATGTGATATAAACGGATTTGCACGTCTTGACAATATGTTCCTGGGTAACGGAAATAATCCGGATCACTATTATAAAAGGCTCAGGGACAGGGTTAAGTTTATATTGATGGAGTGCAGGGAAAGCTTCGAAACCTGTTTCTGCGTATCTATGGGGACAAACAGGGCAGAGTATGATAACGCTGTAAGATTCACTGAAGAGGGCATGACGTTCACCATCGGGGATGATGCTCTGTCCGGGTATTTTGAAGGCCGGCAGGAAACAGAATTCACACCGGGATTTGTTGAGGAAAACATCAGGAAAGTCAGGGTTCCGGACATTACCGACAGATCAGTTATCAAAGCAATAAATGAATCTGATTTCTGGAGACAGTTTGATGAAAAATGTATAGCCTGCGGCGGGTGCAATACAGTATGCCCGACATGCAGCTGCTTTGACACAGTAGATGTCATATATAATGAAACGGATACGGATGGTGAAAGAAGGCGCTCATGGTCATCCTGTATGCTTGAATCTTATACGGTTATGGCCGGAGGTCATGGCGTACGTTCAAAACATGGGGATAATATGAGATTCAAGGTCATGCATAAAATGTATGATTACAATCTGAGATTCGGACAGGGGCATATGTGCGTAGGCTGCGGCAGATGCGATATGAGATGTCCTCAGGATATTCATTTTACTGAGGCAGTAAACGGTCTGGCGGATATAGTTGATCAGATGAAGGAGGAGGGCAGGAATGAATAATATAGTATTACCGTCACCTCATAAGATATTGAAAAACCTTGCGGAAACAAAGGCAGAGCATACCTTCAGAGTAGAATGGCATGGACAGGAAGTTAAGCACGGACAGTTCTTCATGCTCTCAATCCCGAAGGTGGGTGAAGCACCTATATCTGTCAGCGGTATGGGTGAGGGATATGTGGAATTTACCATCAGAAAAGTCGGCAGGCTTACAAACGGAATATTCGGTCTTGATGAAGGCGATACCCTGTTCATGAGAGGTCCTTACGGTAATGCATTTCCTGTAGAGGAATTTAAGCATAAGACCCTTGTAGTGGTTGCCGGAGGAACGGGATTTTCACCTACAAGGACTACACTTCAGTATTTTTATGATCACCCGGATGAGATTGAATCGGTATATATAATAGTCGGATTCAAGGATGCGGATTCTGTTCTTTTCAGAGAAGACCTGGTAAAGTTTGCACAGAATCCGAAATTCCATACATATTACTGTCTGGACAATACGGAGGCTCCGGGATTCCGTCAGGGAATGGTCACAAAATACATACCTGAGGTGCCATTTGAAAGCTTCAACGGGAACTATAACGTGATCATAGTAGGCCCTCCCGTAATGTTCAGATTTGCTGCTGAAGCGTGCAAAAAAGGCGGAGTAACGGATGATAAGATATGGGTATCATTCGAACGGAAAATGCAGTGTGCAGTAGGAAAGTGCGGACACTGTAAGATAAATGAGACATATGTATGCCTGGAAGGTCCTGTATTTCCTTATACAAAGGCAAAGGAACTCCTTGACTGATTCCGGGGGAGGATAAAAACTGCCCCTGACAGTGTTAATGAAAAATAACTTCTGCAATACCGTATTTTACGGAAGATTGCAGAAGTTGTTTTTGCAGTAAGGCCGGCTGATAAGCTGAACGGACATCATCTCCTGAGAAAATCAGCTATATCATCAAATACCGTGAGATTATCTGATTCGTTAAGGATTTCATGACGCATACTGCCGTAAAGCCTGCAGGTAACATTGGTGTAGCCGACTCCGTTCAGAAAATCAGCCAGCTCCTTGAATTTCTTTGCAGATATTATGACCGGGTCATCCTTACCGGCTATAAGAAAAATGGGAAGTTCCGTATTCCGGGGATGCCAGTCTGAGGATCTGAATGCCTCTTTCTGAAGCTTCAGAAGATTTATGAAGCCGTTTGTGGTAAATGTGAAACCGCACAGCTGATCATTATTATACCGGTCAACATTATCAGGGTTTACGGACAGCCATTCATTGGGCTTTGAAAATCCTTTGTTGAAGTTGCTGAAGGCCATTTTATTCAGAGAATGATTGGGCTCTTTGCTCCACCGTCTGCTTCCGGTAAATCTTGCAAGTAATAATCCGAGTCCTGCGGCACTGTTTCTGGTGGGAGGACCGCAGAGAATGACTTTGGAGATATCCGAATCAAATTTTTTCATGAAATTTCTGGCAACAAGGGTGCCCATGCTGTGGGCAAAGAGATAAACAGGAAGCCCCGGATATAATGCTGATGCTCTTTCAGAAACCTGATGCAGGTCATTTATGATTCCTTCAGTTTTTTCCGTATAGAAAAATCCGTAATCTTTTTCTGAGCGGACACTGCCTCCGTGTCCTCTGTGGTCATGTATCACGCAGATATAGCCATTTGAACTCAGATATTCCATAAAAGGATAATAGCGTTCCTTATGCTCAGCCATACCATGAGATATCTGGACAATGCCCTGGGGCTGCCCTTCGGGTTCCGAATAAGCCACAGACAGCGGGAGTCTGTCAAAATCAGATATAATTACTTCAGTTCGCATGATATCCTCCGTATCAGTCAATATTTACAGGTACTGTTCGCAGTATACAATATCAGAATTATTATTTCACTAAATATCTTAGGAAGACCGCTGCTTACAATGCATTAAAAAAGTACATTTATACAAATCAATGCCGAAACAGATTTACAGGAACTGTTTTTTATGGATTAATTACAGATTTTATTGGAAAAAACATCAGAATTTATATATAATATTCAAAAAGCTTACAGTATATATAAACGAAAGAGATATCTTATGATAATAAAGCAGGATTTCTGGTATCCGGCAGCACAGGAAGCGAGAAGGCTCCACATATATCTGCCGGATAATTATCATGACACGGATGAAAGGTATCCGGTCATGTATTATTTTGACGGGCATAACCTTTTTTTTGATGAAGATGCAACATTCGGCACCTCATGGGGGCTTAATGAATTCATGCATGAATGGAACAAACAGCTTATAATAGTCGGTATGGAATGCTCACATCACGGGAATGACAGACTGACAGAATACAGTCCCTATCAGGCACGATACGGGATGTTTTCGGATGAACCTAAGGGTGACATTACCTTTGACTGGATTATCAATGACATCAAGCCAGTAATCGACAGAGAATTCAGAACATATGCCGACAGGTCATGTACCGGAATTGCCGGCTCCAGCATGGGAGGGTTAATGGCATTCTACGGTGTGGTACATTATAACAATGTATTTTCCAAAGCTGCATGTATTTCCAGTGCCTTCGGTTTCTGTATGCCTCAGGTACACAGGGAAATAAATGAGCATCCTGTGGATCCTGATACAAGGGTATACCTGTCATGGGGAACCCGTGAAGCAAAAGGTGTGAATGACCATGAACATGAAGATACAAAGAGTTATACATCAAGAGCAAACAGATCATTTGCCAGAAAAATAACAGCACAGGGTGCCGCTGCAAAGGTATTCTGTCAGCTGGGGGGTATACACAGCGAGTCTTCCTGGCGGGAACAGAACAGAATCTATATGGACTTTCTGTGGAATGCTGCAGATTAAAAATTATTAGTTTGGTGGATTGACAGGATATGGAATATTTGATCGCAGAAAAAAAAGATATACAGCAGCTTATTGAATTAAGATTTGCCTATATAGGGGATGATATGGGTGAGATCACTCAGGAACAGGAGAACCTGATAAGGGCTCAGCTTCCTGATTATTATGAAAGGCATCTGGGAAATGATCTTATAGCATTTATAGCAAAAGACGGGGAAAGGATCATTTCGACAGTACAGCTTCTTCTTATGGAAAAGCCGGCAAACCCTCATTTCATACACGGACACAGCGGAGCTTTTCTGAATGTATATACAATGCCTGAGTACCGAAGGAAAGGCATTGCACGCCGGCTTGTAAAGAATGTTCTTGAATATGCAGAAGAACATGAGCTGGATTCAATCGAACTTAATGCTACGGAAGCAGGTTATCCGCTGTATATAAAAATGGGTTTTGAGCACCTTGATCCTGGACATACCCATCTGAGATACATTTTCAATTAAGTATTGCTGCCAGCATATCATCTGATTTGTGTGAGAGAATGTTACCGAATTTGCCGGCAATACATATCACTCCGTCTGTATCGTTTGTATGTATATGGATTTTTATGTTGTTTCTGCGGGGAACTATAATCAGACAGTCTCCCATATCAGCCAGAGAATTCCGCAGACTGCATACAATCTTCTGAGTATCCTCATCACTGTTGAGTATATTATGACCGATAACTATTTCAAAACAGTATCTGAAAGGAATGTTTATTTTAAAATCAGTGATGCTGTTTATTTCTTCACCAGGCAGCAGTTCTTCAAGTTCTGCCGAAACTGAAGAATCGGTTTTATGCATGAATGCACTTCTGAAGCTGTCAAGTATAATGCAGAATCCGGCTGCACCTGAGTCAGGAACATGAAGATTTTTAAGAGAAGGATTTTGATAAGCTGTGAGAGGAAGTACGGAATATGCCTCACGGCAGATGCGATCCCATATCGCAGAAGGATCATTTTCTGTTTCCGACATAAAGGAAATACATGCATCAGAGGTTTTTTTCATGAGAGTCAGAATAGTGCCTTCAACAATATCAGGTATGCTGTTGTATGCACTGTTTGCTCCGGATATATAAGCATGTGCAAGCTCAAATCCATCAATGTCCCTGCCTGCAGGGAGTGCATCTGCCATTCCCAGAAAGAACATGGTAAGTATGGTGCCGGAGTTGCCATGGGATTTGTTGATGAATGTGTCAACTATATTATCAAAAAAATCTTTAGGCCAGGGACAGTCTGTCATGTTCTCGCAGGCAATCTTCATAGAGATAAGCATGTTTGTACCGGTGTCCTTATCAGCAACAGGAAAAAAATTTAAAGAATTGAGTATTTTTTCTTTCACTGATAAATTATATGCCGAAAGAGTAAATGCTGTGGTTATATCTTTTACAGTCAACAACATATAGTGTTTTTCTCCGTTTTTACTGGTTTACAGCTACAGTATCATTATAAACTGTAACAACAAAAACGCAAGGAACATGTTGATTTTTGCGCAAAATGATGATAGCTTGACCTGATAAGGAGTGTTTATGACAAAAGTAAGCATTGTTACTCACACCGGTTGTGATATGAATATGGAAGAGATACACGGACTGTCCGCAAGGATGGTCAGTGATCTTGTTGTGTTTGAAGATAAAACATACCTTAACATGGTTGAGATCATGCCCCCTGAATTTTTTGCGAAAATGAAAAATTCATCTTCGGTAACAAGTTCCCATTTTCCTGTGGGAGACATGCTGAAGGCCATGAAAGAAGCATCTGCTGAGGCAGAAGAAGTGCTGTGTCTTCTTATTACTTCCAAAATGTCGGGGTGCTATTCAACTGCCGTAGTAGCTTCGCAGTTATTCCGGCGAAATGCAGGAAACAGCAGGGTATATATTTATGATACAGCCCAATGCTCTCACGGCATGGCCATAATGGTCCGTGAAGCAGCCAGAATGGCTGCACAGGGGCTGAGTGCTGCCGAAATCATCACAGAGCTTGATAAAATGAAGAAACGCATAGGCGTTTATTTTGTGCTGGATTCCCTGAAATATGCAAGAAAAGGCGGAAGGGTAGGAACCGTGAAAATGCTTACTGCAGATCTTCTGGGAATTAAACCGCTGATGGTATTTGACGAAGGAGTAGTCAGTGACATCGGAATAGCCCGGAGCATGAGTGAAGGAATGAATTCTGTTGCTGACAAGGTGGGAGAAGAACTGGATCCTTCATACGAAATTACGGTATTTCACGGGGATTGCCCTGAAAGAGCAGCTCGTCTCGCAGATATGCTGGCTGCCCGGTTCCCGGAAACAGAAATACGCATAGAATATATAGGTCCGGTCATCGGCATATTTGCAGGCCCGGGAACGGTAGGGGCGGCATTCATGAAGAAAAATGCTGATTAGTATATGTCTTGGGCTGGCAGCCTTTGCAGCCTTCAGCCTGTTTGAATTCGTCCGGGCCGGAAGCTTACGGACAGGAAGTAGATATAATATCTGGTTTGCAGTGGGACTTACCCTTCTGACTGCAATGTGGGTACTGATAATAATCCGGGGATTCCGGGGAATTGACGTGCAGTTTATTTCGGGGATTTTAATAGCCGCAGCAACTGTGGTTTGGTACGTGAAGCTGCTGGCTGTTGCGGGAAAAGGCAATTATACTGCTGATAAAGGTTCTTCTGAAGTAAACACAGAAGGTATATACGGCATGTGCAGACATCCCGGATTTTATGCTTTCATCATATTAAGCGGGGCACTTGCACTGGCAGCAGGGACTGTTGAAGGTGTAGTATGTGCTGCTTTGACAGTGGTACTCAATTCGGCATATATCATTGTACAGGATGTTTACTGGTTCAGAATATATATAAACGGATATGAGGAATACAGGAAAAAAGTTCCGTTCCTTGGATTCCGGATAAGGAAATAACAGGGGTATGCTTTTTAAGGAAAAGCTGAAAACAATGCCGAAAGGCAGGCTATGGGATGAATATTGCGGCTTTCTTGATCTGGAGCTGTCTGAATTCATGGAAATACAGTTCAGACTGCTTGATGAGCAGATCAGTATTTTTGCTGCTTCTGAACTCGGAAAATCCATAATGAAGGATGCAAAACCTGAAAATGTGGAAGAATTCCGTAAAATGGTACCCCTTACAAAATATGAAGATTATCAGAATGTTCTTCTGAACAGGCATGAGGAAATGCTTCCGGGTAAACCCCTTGTGTGGCTTGAAACAACATGGGAAAGCGGAAGCAGACCTGTAAAGACAGCCCCGTATACAAGGGAAATGCTGGATGTATATACCAGAAATGTTATAAGCGCCATGATTCTTTCCACATCAACCGAAAAGGGCAAGTTCAATGTGGAACCGGATGCAAAGGCATTTTACGGTCTGGCCCCGCTTCCTTATGCAACCGGACTTTTTCCGATACTTGTTGCAGGTGAAATGGATTTCAGATTCATGCCATCATTAAAAGATGCAGAATCCCTGAGCTTTTCACAGCAGCAGAAAGCCGGATTCAAACTTGCTGTAAAAAAAGGACTTGATCAGTTCTTCGGTATGAGCAGCATAGTTTATGCTATTACAAAGAATTTCGGAGAATATACAAAGTCTTCAGGATTCGGGCTTTCCGGACTGGCAGGTATGAGCCCCAGAATGCTTTACAGGATCATAAAGGCAAAATACCAGTCAAAACGCGATAAACGTGAAATCCAGCCGAAGGACCTGTTTAAACTTAAAGGATTTGTGGCGGTGGGTACAGATACAGCCATGTTCAAGGATGAACTCGAGGAGGCATGGGGGATGAAACCTCTCGAAATCCATGGAGGAACCGAAACCTGCTGCCTTGCCACAGAAACATGGTCCAGGGATGGTCTTGTTTTCTTCCCTGATACAGCATTCTATGAATTTATACCTGTGTCAGAGGTCCTCAGAAATGAAGAAGATCCCTCATATGTGCCGAATACGTATCTCATGGATGAGGTGTGTGCAAATACAGAGTATGAACTTGTTCTTACAATATTCAAAGGCGGAGCTTTTATGCGTTACAGGCCCGGGGACATATACAGATGCCTGCGGACCGGAAACGATAAGGATCATCTTAAACTTCCCCAGTTTGAGTATGTGGACAGAGTGCCTTCTGTCATTGATATTGCAGGTTTTACGAGGATTACCAGAAGAAGCATAGACAGAGTTATTCAGATGTCGGGTCTCCCTGTAGGAGACTGGTTTGCGTGTAAGGAATATGACGGTAATAAATGCTCATTCATGCATCTGTATGCTGAGATAGATTCATCCTCAGAACAGAGCCTGTTTCTTACCGAAAAGCTTGTGATAGAACACATGAGTGCCTATTTCAGACATTATGACCATGATTTCAACGACCTTAAAAGACTCCTGGGAAGAGAACCGCTGGAGGTAACCATACTTCCGGAAGGAACCATCAGATCTTACGAAGAGAAAATCGGCAGAAATATCAGAAGGATCAATCCCTCCGGTTCTGATATCATAGATATCAGAAATACAGCAGGCGGAGTATTCAGCAGAGGAGGTGAGAGTTTTGTCCTCAGTAAATGAGATACTTTTCACTTCTGTGCCAACATTTGCCCTTCTTTGCAACATCTTTCTGTTATTCACCCTGATAACGGCAAAAAAGTCTAAAGAAATAAAGTCATTCATGGCTCTTCTCGTGGCCTTTATCCTGTGGTGTGCGGGCTCTCTGTGCATGCGCCTCGGTCTTGGTCCGGGTACTGAATTCTGGTGGGAAATATCTCTGACCGGTCTGTTTCTTGTACCTTACCTGTACTATCTGCTGGCCACATCATACACAAAACGCAAAGGCAGTTTTATCAAGCTGATATACGGCATCATAACAACCGTCCTTGTAATACTGAACTTTTTCAATGTATTTGTCGGAAATGCCCGCATGGAGTATGTAGACGGAGAATACATTTTCAAATATGATGTTTATATATGGTCATTAATTCCCATACTTTTCTCAATAATAATTATCATAAGTATAGTATTTGAGGTCAGAGCCAGCATTATGGATGACATGGTGCAGTGGAAGTACATTATGCCGCTGCTGGTCGGAATGCTCATCATGCTTGCAGGAGTCCTTCTGGATATGATTCCTGCAATGAATACTTTTCCGAATGATACACTTGCCTGTATGATCAACGCGTGCCTGATTTATTATGCATTCTGCAAAAAACGTATTTATGCCGTAGGGCAGGTTGCATCCTCCGGTGCAGTGTTTATTCTGTCCCTTGTAGCCACTGCAGCTCTTTTTGCTCATTATGGGGATAAACTGATATTACTGGTAGACAATATATTCGGGGGTGTAATAAGAAAACCCACCGTACTTGTAGCTCTTATATGTTCAATTGTTGCTGTCGCATTATACATACTTCTTAACAGCCTTCTGAGAAAGCTGTTCATCCGTGAAAGCGAAAGAAGGAATGAGGAAGTCCGCAGGTTTTCCGTGGCAGTTAATTCTTCACTTGAAATGAAGGATGTGCTTTCAAGATTCTATCAGGTATCAAAAGATATGATTGCGGCTGAATCAATCCATATTGCGATGTTTTCTGAAAGTGAGCGCAGTTATATAGGGACTTCTGAAATAGGCAGTCTTGACAGATCGTTGACCATATCTGCTGATAATCCTGTTATTGATAAACTGAAAAAAACAGGAGAGGGCGTATTTTATGATGATTTCAAACGGTCTTCGGCATACAGAGGTATGTGGGAAGCTGAGAAAAAGATGTTTGAATCGGTTAATGCCAGATATATCCTTCCATTCATGGATGGAGATCATGTAATGGGAGTCAGTGTGTTTTCAGGAAAGAGCGGCAGAAAATCAGACTTTACATACGAAGATATCAGTTTTCTCAGTTCGCTTGCTTCGGTTGCGTCAATGGTGATCAAAAACGCACGGTTATATGCCCAGATGAAGCGGGAGGCAAACTGTGACCTTCTGACAGGAGCATATAACAGACGAGCCCTTATCAGAGCTGTTGAGGCGGCTCTTAATGATAAGACGAAATCTCCTGTAACATTGATCCTGTTTAATCTTGATGATTTCAGCCTTTACAATGAACTGTACGGTGAGGCAGAAGGAGACAGGATACTTAAGGGGTTTACCGAAATGATAAGGACTATAGTCGGTGCCAGAGGACTTACCGCCAGATACAGCGGAAAG
Organism: Parasporobacterium sp.; assembly: GCA_021443845.1. Taxonomy (GTDB): domain Bacteria; phylum Bacillota; class Clostridia; order Lachnospirales; family Lachnospiraceae; genus RGIG5612. Next base: position 31,327 of record JABUTA010000002.1, on the reverse strand, counting down.
GAATTCGGCGTACTTCTTCCGCAGTGTGACAGTGCACAGGCTGTGAGAATTGCAGAAGACGTGAGGGAACTTCTGGCTGACACAATTGAGAAAAGTCCGGAAGCCACAAAGAAATTCCTTACATTTTCTGCCGGAATCTGCACATATCCCTACTCAGCTACAAATATGAATCAGCTGATCTCATATGCCAACATGGCTGTTTTCAGAATCAAGCAGAAGGGAAAAAATGATATAGCGGTATTCACTGTGAATATGAAGGATGACCGGCAGGAAAATAAAGGGGATAACATCAGTGAACTTTATTCAACGATATATGCCCTTACTGCAGCTATTGATGCCAAGGACCATTACACCTTCAATCACTCACAATGCGTATCAAAATATGCTGTCAGGATTGCACAGCTGGCCGGTCTGAATGAGGAACTGGTAGAGGTAGTAAGGCAGGCCGGACTTCTGCATGATATAGGAAAAATCGGCATTCCGGATGCTATATTGTCCAAGGAGGGGATTCTTACCGATGAGGAATTCAGTGTGATGAGACAGCATGTTGAACGTTCGATTGAAATGATACGTCATCTGCCGGACCTGGATTATGTGATTCCTGCGGTTCTTGGACATCATGAAAAATATGACGGAACCGGATATCCGAGAAGAATAAAGGGAGAATATATTCCTATAGGCGCCAGATGTCTGTCTATTGCAGATGCTTTTGATGCCATGGTTTCAAAACGGTCATATAAATACAGTATGAGTGTTGAAAGTGCGCTTGAGGAAATTGAAAGAAATAAAGGAACCCAGTTTGATCCGTGGCTGGCTGATATTTTTGTGAACGGAGTGAAGTCAGGCAGTATAGAAGTTATTGAATATTGATATAAGAATGGGGGAATCATTGAAAATGGTTCCTTCTCCTTTTATGTTATAACTGATATGAGCTTTTTACCGGCTTTTGCACAGGTGCTGTTCCGGGGAAAGAAAAAAATAACGGATTAAATACACAGGGTTATTTATATACTTGAAGTTTTAATGTATTATGTGTTTACATATATTACGGCTTCAGGATTGCAGTTTTTATCAGGAGGAGAGGTATGCATATAGCAGTTGTTTCACTTGGGGCATTCGGACATGTTAATCCGACACTTTCATTCGTAACGGAGCTCATTAAACGGGGAATGCGTGTAACATATTTCTGCACAGAGGACTTCAGGCAGATTGTTGAGCCCACAGGCGCGAAGTTTGTGGCCTGCAGATCCTGGATGGCAGGACCAAAGCCGGATAATGATGATAAGGAAGACAAAAAGGAGGGTGCTGACGAAAATGTAGCAGCTACAGTTCCCTTCATCTTCCTGAATGAGGCAGGAGCATATATTGAAGATATCCTTCAAGTGCTTGAAGAAGACAGACCTGATGCAATAGTTCATGATTTTGCAGGTATAGCGGGAACAATAGCGGCAGATCATCTGAAAGTCCCGAATATCATGCTCTACACCAGCTATCCTTCCAATGATGATTATTCTGTATCTGCAGGCTTTTCGGGAGTATCCCCGGAACACCCTCTTGTGCAGGCAGCTGCAGGCATTGCAGCAGGATTTGCGGAGAAATACGGCTGCAGGATGATGACAGTAAAGGAGATTTTTGACGGACGGGGAGATTTCAATATTGTAATGGTCCAGAAAAAGCTCGTTCCCAAGGCTGAAACATTTGATGACAGCTTTGTATTTACCGGTGTCCAGATGGGTGAACGCAAGGCATTCGGAACATGGAAGGCACCGGATAACGGAAAATCTCTTCTTTACTCATCACTTGGTACGGTATTTAACTGGCTGGGCTATTATCCGATACTGTTTGATGCTGTCAGGGATATGGATATCAATGTTTTTGTTGCGCTGGGTGCAGTTGATCCTGAAGCTCTGACAGATATCCCCGCCAATGTTGAAATCGGCAAAATGGTCCCCCAGCTGGATATTCTTTCCCAGTCTGATGTTTTTATTACTCATGGGGGAATGGGCGGAACAAGTGAATCTATTTATTTCGGCGTTCCCATGATCGCCGTTCCACAGATGGATGAGCAGGCAATCACAGCAAGACAGATCGAGGATAAAGGGCTGGGATTTGCATTCCTTTCAAAGGAAGAACTGACATCTGAAGCTCTCAGAAATAAAATAGAAACACTTCTTAATGACAGAAAATATAAAGAAACCCTTAAAGAATACAGCGATGATATGAAGTCTCTCGGAGGTGCAGGTGCATCAGCAGAAGCACTTATCAGATATCTGGAGAAATAATATGGCAGAATACATTATGGCTCTGGATGCAGGTACCACCAGCAACAGATGCATGCTGTTTGACAGAAAAGGCAGGGTTTGTGCCTTTGCTCAGAAAGAATTTAAACAGATATATCCCAGACCGGGATGGGTAGAACATGATCCTGATGAGATATGGTATTCCATGGTATATGTTGCCAGAGAGGCAATGAACAGCATTGGTGCGGTTCATTCTGATATTGCCGCGATAGGTATTACCAATCAGCGTGAAACTGCCGTTGTATGGGATAAGATTTCGGGCAAACCTGTTTACAATGCAATAGTATGGCAGTGCAGGAGAACATCGGATTACTGCAATGAACTAAAAGCATCAGGCTTTTCTGAAAGAATAAGATTAAAGACGGGATTGGTTGTTGATGCTTATTTTTCCGGCACCAAGATCAGATGGATACTTGAGAATGTTCCAGGGGCAATGGAAAAAGCAGAAAAAGGTGAACTCCTTTTCGGAACTGTTGAGACCTGGATTATATGGAAGCTTACTGCCGGCAGGGTGCATGTGACAGACTATTCAAATGCATCCAGAACTATGATGTTTAATATTAATACCCTTGAATGGGATCAGGATATACTGAGGCTTCTCAATATTCCCGCATCCATGCTTCCGGAGGTAATGCCTTCAAGCTGCATTTACGGCATGACAGACAGGGAAGTTCTCGGAGGACCGATAGCTGTTTCCGGAGCTGCAGGGGATCAGCAGGCATCTTTGTTCGGACAGAAATGCTTTAATCCCGGAGATATAAAAAATACATACGGTACGGGCTGTTTTATGCTGATGAATACCGGAAAACGCCCGGTATTTTCGGATAAAGGGATAGTTACCACTATTGCCTGGGGACAGGGCGGAGAGATTGATTACGCTCTTGAGGGTTCGGTTTTTTCTGCAGGATCGGTAATTCAATGGCTCAGAGATGAACTTAAACTCATAGAAAGTGCAAAAGACTCGGAATTCCTGGCAGGAAAGGTGAACGATACGAACGGATGTTATGTTGTACCTGCCTTCACCGGGCTGGGTGCACCTTACTGGGATCAGTACGCCAGGGGTACTATAGTGGGAATCACCAGGGGCGTCAATAAATATCATATTATCAGGGCGGCTCTTGAAGCTATTGCGTACCAGACAAATGATGTTGCAGACGCTATGAAGGAAGCATCCGGTTTTGAACTCAGATCCATCAGGGTTGACGGAGGAGCCAGCAGAAACAATCTGCTTATGCAGATGCAGGCAGATATAAGCAGCCTGACGCTGTACAGAGGTTCAAATGCAGAGACAACTGCTCTGGGAGCGGCGTTTCTTGCAGGTCTGGCTGTGGGGTTCTGGTCAGATAAAGACGATATAATCAACAGCGTGGATATGGATCAGCAGTCGTTCATTCCGGCTTTATCAGAGGAAAAACGCTCAGCGGGAATAAGGGAGTGGCACAGAGCAGTGCAGCGGTCCCTTGAATGGGCCGAATAATATAATGGAGGGGGCAGCATGAAAACTAAAGTAAGATTTGGAATGGTAGGCGGACATCTTGAATCATTCATTGGCAATGTTCACAGGAATGCATTATCTGTTAATGCTTGTGCCGAGCTTGCTGCAGGATGTTTTTCCTCTAGGGACAGAGAAAAAAATCTTCAGACAGGAGATTACTGTGACATTGACAATGACAGGATATATGATTCCTATAAAGAAATGGCCGAAGCGGAGAGCCGGCGCAGCGACGGAATCGAGTTTGTAAGTATAGTGACACCGAACGATACCCATTATGAGATAGCAAAGACATTTCTTGAAGCGGGAATTAATGTTATATGTGAAAAACCCCTGTGTTTTACAATAGAGGAAGCTGAAGAACTTAAGGCTATTGTCGAAGATAAAAAACTTTTTTTTGCAGTCACCTATACATATATGGGATATGTAATGGTTAAAGTAGCTGCCGAAATGATAAAAAGCGGCATGATCGGTACCATTATGGCAGTAAACGGTGAATATGTGCAGGACTGGCTGCTGGATGCCGTGACCGGTGATTCCGGCAGGTATGTATGGAGACTGGATCCTGCAAAATGCGGCAAGGCAAATGCTCTGGGAGACATAGGTACTCATATTGAATATATGGTAAATTATATCACAGGCCTCAGGATAAAGAGGCTCCTTGCAACGGCTGATTATTACGGAAAACAGCTGGAGACCAATTCAAATCTCCTGGTGCAGTTTGATAACGGAGTTAACGGTTCGTTCTGGGTAACACAGATTGCGTCAGGAAACGGTAATGGACTGAAGATCAGAGTCTGCGGAACCGAGGGATATATTGAATGGAACCAGCATGAGCCGGACAACCTCATATACTCCCCTAAAGGCGAGCCTGCCAGAGTAATTACCAGGGGAAATCCTTATCTGAACGGAATAAAAGCGGCTTCCATGACACATCTGCCTGCGGGACACCCTGAGGGATTTATGGTGGCATTTGCCAATATTTACAAAAATGTAATAGAAGACTATCTTAAACTGAAGGAATGTCCTGATGCAGAACCTGCAAAGGATTATCCAACGATAGATGCCGGAATAAACGGTGTCAGGTTCGTGGATGCAGCAGTTAAGTCGATTCAGAACGGATCCTGCTGGGTAGAAATGTGAAATCATTAATGATGTTATTCTGCGGTGAGGAGGAAGTATTATGGCTGAATATATCGTGACCGGAGCCGGAGGAGTCCTGGGATTCGCAATCGTGAAGGAACTTCTGGGCAGAGGTATTACGCCCCGCTGCCTTATAAGATCCGAGAAAACAAAACCTCTTCTGGAGGAACTGGGAGCAAAAGTATATACCGGTGATATTACGAAAAAGAAGTCACTCAATGAGATATTTGATGTGGATGGAGAAATAAAAGTAATCCATGCTGCATCATTTATGTCCGTCAGAAGAAAAATTACGGATAAGTTATACAGAGTCAATACTCTCGGAACAAAAAATATCGTAGAAATCTGCAGAGAAAAAAATGCAGGCCTCGTATATATAAGTGCAATTGAGTCTGCAGTGGGACAGGACGGAGTAATGGTACATCCATACTATGATTCGGACCGGGTAAGAGGCGGCTATGCAAAAACAAAAGCCAGGGCCTCCAGACTGGTGATCAAAGCAGCTTCGGAAGGACTTGATGCATGTATTCTGCTCCCCTGTACGGTAATGGGACCTGATGACTACAGAAAAGGTTTTGTCACTTCTGCTTTTATAAGATGTCTCAGGCACAGATACGCTCCCTTTATCAGGGGGGCATGTGAAATAACCGACAGCAGGGATGTTGCAAAAGCAGCGGTTGAGGCACTTTCCGTAGGACGGAAAGGTGAAAGTTATATCCTGTCAAATGAGTACTGTGATATATCCGATTTCGTAAATATGATGAGGAAAGAAGCAGGCCTGAAAAAAATAAAGTGGTACATTCCTGTATGGGCTATGAGGGCAGCGGCAGCAGTATATGAGCCCTTTATGAGACTGAAGAAAAAGGAGCCTGTGTTTACCCGGTATACAATTGCGAGGCTCAATGAAAAACCAGTACATTCCAGCGAATTGGCAGTAAAGGACCTTGGATATGCACCGCGTCCTGCAGCTGAAACCGCTCATGCCATGGTTGAGTTTTATAAGAGAATGAAGTGGATATAATGAACAGGAGATATTTTGATATTAATGAACTGCACCATAGCATTAAAAGCAAAATATATTATAACGAAATAAGAAATATATCCGCGGTCGTTATATTCGGGCATGGTTTCGGAGGGCATAAGGATAACCGTGCTGCAGAAAGATTTGCGGAAAATCTGCTTTCAAGGGTAAAGACTGCAGCAGTGATTACATTCAACTGGCCATGTCATGGTGATGATGTAAAGAAGAAGCTGCTTCTCGAAGATTGCAGCACATATATCGATATAGTGCTGGAGTATGCTGCGAAACAGTTTAATACGGATGATATATACGTTTATGCCACAAGCTTCGGTGGGTATCTGTTTTTTAAATATATTGCAGAACATGGCATGCCCTTTAAAAAGGCAGTATTCAGGTGTCCTGCTGTTAGAATGTATGATGTAATGTTACGCCGTATAATGAAATCGGACGAATATGAAAAACTTCTCAAGGGAAAAGACATTCAGGTGGGTTTCGACAGGAAAATAAATGCAAATCTGCAGTTTATGGAGGATCTCAGAACAAATGACATTACCGGTCATGATTATCTGGACTATGCGGACAGGATGCTGATACTTCACGGAGTAAAGGATGAAGTTGTTCCGATAGAAACAGTGATGGAATTTTCGGAAAATAATGCAATAGATTTTATCCCATTTGAAAAGGCAGATCACAGATTCCAGGATTATGCCGTTATGGGAGCAGCAATTAAAACAATAATCGAATATCTGGACATCAGGCAGGGAAAGTGATACTGACAATGATGTCTGAAATATAGGAGGTACAAAATATGGGTATTGAAAAAGGCCGTCCCCGGAGAGGCATAACTTTCTACAGTTATCATAATCTCATGGGCAGATGCATGACACTTGAAGACTGTTTTGAAGAAGCTTATGACACAGGTGCAACCTGTTTTGAGCTTCTTACAAGCTATATTGACAACTATCCGAATCCCTCATCTGAGTGGATAGATAAGTACTGGGGATTATGCGAAAAATATAATCTGCGTCCATCAGAACTGGGACACTGGGCAGAAAATCATCTCCGCAGGGGCCCGGCTATGACTGATGAAGAAGTTGTAGAAGAACTGAAAACTGATTTCAAACTTGCACATATGCTTGGATTCACGTCCCTGCGTACAAAAATCACATGTACAAATTTTATGTGTGATCCTGAACCGGGCTGGCAGTCTTATATAGAAAAAGCCCTTCCCTGGGCCGAAAAATATGATGTAATGATGCAGAATGAAGTACATCTTCCCACAACTTTACATACTCCCCATATACGTGATGAGTATCTGGATTTCATAAAAAGAACAGGTACATCTCATTTCGGCTTCAATATTGATTTCGGCACTTTCCAGTTTAAACAGCCTGAAGGATTCGGACCTATAGTAATGTCGGACTATAAGGATATTACAAAGCCTGAGGAAATAGTTGACTTCCTTCCTTACAGCAGGTCCTGCCATACAAAGTTTGTTAATATCAATGAAAACTTCGAAGAGGAAACCATCCCCTACAGAGAAGTTATTCAGCTCATGATAGATAACGGATGGAGCGGGGATCTTCTTTCCGAATATGAAGGACCTATCAGATTTTTTGCAGAAGAAAGTTTTGAAAACTTCGGCAAGGCGATGGAAATAATTCCGGATCAGGTTCGCCGCCATCAGATCATGATGAAGAATATACTGGGTTATTAAAGAAGGAGGGTTCGGAATATGTTGGAATTTCAGTCAATTCAGCAGAGAGGTTTTCATAATACTTATGATGAGAAGGGCAATATAACAGGTTTTGAATTCAAATTCACACCTAAATACTACAAGGGATTATGGTTCACCCAGTGCCGTTTCGGTAATGTTAAAGTGGATGGTAAAGTGTATGACAGAGATTCTCTGACTTATGTGTATAATGGCCTTGATTATACCAGAGAGGAAATGTTTGATACGGAAAAATACTGGCAGTTCCGCACAGCCATCACGGTAAAGGTGCCCTGTGAAGGCGGGCTTTCTGTGGGCTATCATGATGTAGTCATGGATTTTGGATGGGTGCTTAATTATAACGGTGCACTTGAGGCAGAAGCTGATGGTTCAGGCATGGGCAACATGGCGCATATGTTCGGCGTTGAGAATAAGAGAAGAATGCTCCTCTGCAGATAATGAAAGAAGGATCGGCAGCTTTTGAATAAGAAGACGAAATAATAACCGGACGGTGTGTTGTATGTATCATTTTTTTGCAGAACCGGAAAACATTACAGAAGACAGAGTATACATATACGGGCAGGATGTGAACCATATGAAAAATGTTCTGAGGATCAGGACAGGGGAGGAAGTTCTTATAAGTGACGGTTCATCCAGAGATTACACCTGCAGTGTAAGCAGTATTTCTGAAACGGAAATAGTGTGTGATATTATGTCGTCCGAAATATCAGCAAACGAGCCATCTTGTAAATTCTTTCTTTTTCAGGGTATGCCGAAATCAGATAAGCTGGAGCACATCATACAGAAGTCTGTAGAGCTGGGAGTATATGAGATAATACCTGTGGATACAAAAAGATGTATCGCGAAATATGATGCCAAAAAGCAGAAAAGCAAAACAGAGCGGTGGCAGAAAATAGCAGAAAGTGCGGCAAAGCAGAGCAGAAGAGGGATAATACCCAGGGTTCATGACATTATGGCCTTTAAGGATGCTGTTGCATATGCTGCCGGACTGGATCTGGTGCTGATACCATACGAGAATTATAAAGATATCAGAACTACCAGGGAAATAATAAACGGCATCATGCCGGGAATGAGTGTAGGCATCTTTGTGGGACCTGAAGGAGGTTTTGATCCTGATGAAGTTGAAAGGGTCTGTGCATTGCCTGACAGCGGAGGTGCATCTGCAAAGCAGATATCCCTTGGAAGCCGTATACTCCGCACGGAAACAGCTCCGCTGATGCTTCTTTCCGTTCTTATGTTCAACCTGGAGGGATCAGACGGCGGATGAATACAATATGATTTCTTTAACAGATAAGTTAACCGGTGCATTAAATATCCGTTAAATGACAAAACCCATGTATTCTCTTCATGACAGAAGATGCATACATGGGTTTTATATCTGTTTTCAGACAGAAATGTGCATTATCTTATGAAATCTTTTTCTGCATCATAAGCTTTTTCTTCTTTGGCCAGCTGTGCAAGTACCTGCTCATAGTTCATGATGCCCAGGTCTTCATTTTCGGTTTCACCGCGACGTCTTACGGAAGCTGTTCTTGTTTCTTCTTCCTTCTCACCTACAACGAAAATATAAGGGACACGTTCATTTCTTGCCTGGCGGATCTTATAGCCTATCTTTTCGGCACGGTTGTCAACTTCGCATCTGTAACCGTTATATTCAAGGCTCCGTTTGCAGTAGTCAGCATAGCTTGAATACTTTTCGGAAATAGGAAGTATCTTAATCTGAACAGGGCTCAGCCAGAACGGGAATTTGCCTGCGAAGTGCTCTATAAGGATACCGATAAAACGTTCGATAGAACCGAAGCATACCCGATGGATCATGATAGGCCTGTGGGGCAGACCATCCTGACCGATGTACTCGGCCTCGAATCTCTGGGGGAGCTGGAAGTCTAACTGGATGGTACCGCACTGCCATGTCCTGCCGAGAGAGTCTTCAAGATGGAAGTCAATCTTCGGCCCGTAGAAAGCACCGTCACCTTCATTAACCACATAAGGCAGATTAAGTTCATCCAGAGCATTTCTGAGGCCGCTGGTAGCCATTTCCCAATCCTCATCTGAACCCATGGAGTCCTCCGGACGGGTTGAAAGCTCTACATGGTATTTGAATCCGAATTTGGAATATACCTCATCAATAAGTTTTACAACGCCTTTGATCTCGTAGGGTATCTGTTCCGGTGTCATAAATATATGAGCATCATCCTGATTGAATGAACGTACACGCATGAGGCCATGAAGCTGTCCTGATTTTTCATGACGATGAACAAGACCAATTTCACCCATTCTGATAGGAAGATCCCTGTATGAATGAGGCTCCATCTTATAAACCAGCATACCACCGGGGCAGTTCATTGGTTTGATAGCGAAATCTTCATCATCAATAACAGTGGTATACATATTTTCGCGGTAATGATCCCAGTGACCTGAGGTCTCCCAGAGTTTTCTGTCCAGCATGATAGGAGTCTGGATTTCTACATAACCATCACGTGTATGTATATGTCTCCAGTAATCAAGGAGAAGATTCTTGAGGATCATTCCCTTCGGAAGGAAGAACGGGAATCCGGGGCCTTCATCAAGAAGGGCAAAAAGTCCCAGTTCCTTACCGAGCCTTCTGTGGTCACGTTTCTTTGCTTCTTCTATCTGGAAAAGATAGAGTTCAAGAAGATCTGAGTTAGGGAAGGATGTTCCGTAGATACGGGTAAGCATCTTATTCTTCTCATCTCCGCGCCAGTAGGCACCTGCAACCTTTAACAATTTGAAAGCCTTGATGGCACTGGTATAGGTGACATGAGGACCTGCACAGAGTTCAAGATAATCACCCTGCTGGAAGAAACTTAACACGGTATCTTCCGGAAGGTCATTTATGAGCTCAACCTTGTAAGACTCACCTTTTTCTGACATCACCTTAAGGGCTTCATCACGTTCCATGGTAAAGTAAGTAAGCTTAAGGTTTTCTTTTACGATTTTCTTCATTTCCTTTTCGATGTCAGCAAGCTTGTCATCGGTAAAGTCGAAGTCAAATTCAAAATCATAATAGAAGCCGTCCTTGATGGCAGGGCCTATTGCACATTTGGCGGTAGGGTACAGCCTTTTTACTGCCTGGGCAAGAATATGAGATGTTGTATGACGAAAAGCCTCACGGGCAATATCATCATCCCATGCACATTCCTGAACGGTTCCATTCTGTAATAAAACTTTCATGGGGTTCTCCTTTTTTGTTTTAAATGCATTTGGACAAACATTACCACAAATATTATATTTTCTCAAGAAAAAAACTGTTTTCCTGAACTCAAATAAACTGATTTCCTAAGTTCGTTTTAAGGTTAATGCTGTACTATACCAACATAAATCGCAACTCCTCTCTTTTTTGCGACATTGGTGAACAAAACACCGATCTGCACAGGGTGCAGAAAAACACAGATGGCCACCGCTTTCGCGGTGGCCTGTTTTTGTCATACGCATGAATGCACAGGTCTTCGGCGGGTGGATAACACAATAAAAAGCTCCGGCTGTCGGAGCCGGAGCTTTTCTGGTCAATAATAATTCCTGAAGTATATATATTATTTTGTCTCTGAAGTTTCTTCTGCTGAAGCAGATTCTTCGATTGCTTCGGTTTCTTCTGCAGATGTTTCTTCTGCTGATGTTTCCTCAGCTGATGTTTCCTCAGCCACTGTGGTTTCTTCAGATTCTGCCGGGGCAGCTACATCTGCATTGCCGGAAGCATCTGACGGAATCCAGGTCACGTCTTCTTCTTCAACTGCCTTCAGAACCTTAGGCATGAGAACTTCTGTCTTTTCAACAAGGAAAAGGAATGCACGGCCTGACTGGGATCTGAACTCATCAACAGTGCCTGTAAAGTTTTCATTTTCCATGTATTTCTGAAGAGCTTCGTTCATTTCTTCGTCAGATACTGTTATGCCCTTATCCTGAGCAACCCTGTCTAAGGTCATGGTTGTTCTGAGGGTGTTCTTTGACTCGGAATCTGCATACTGTGCCGCAGAATCAAATCCGTATAACTGGGCAAGAGTTTCTCCATCTAATCCGTAAGAACTGCCGTAGTATGCCAGCGATGAAGCATTGTAGTCTGTAAGAGCTGCAAGGTCTGCTTCGTTGTAGTAAATGACATTTGCTTTTTCAATAAGTGCATTCAGGATCGCACTCTGCTTGTTGGATTCTGTTAATCTGGTCCTGTAGTATTCTTTTAATTCCTTTACAGAATCTATCTGTTCATCAAAATTTTCAGCTGTATATGTCTGAACGAATTCGTCTGTAAGTTCAGGAACATTTACGACGGTCTTGCTGTTAAGAGTGATGGTGAAAACTGCATTTTTGCCGCTGAGAGTTTCGTCTCCTGCATAGTCTTCCGGGAATGTAACATTTATGTCAAATGTTTCACCTATGCTGTGTCCGACAATCTGAGATTCGAATCCGTCGATCATTGTGCCGGAACCGAGAGTCAGGGACTGACCTTCAGCTGTACCGCCTTCAAATGGTTCTTCTTCACCTTCAAGAACTCCGGTATAATCGATATTGACTGTGTCACCATCCTCCGCAGTACCTTCGGTAATCTGCTCAGAAGTAGTAGCTGAAGAAATAATGCTGTCCAGATAACTCTGTATGGTATCATCAGAAACCCTGATTTCATCCTCTGAGATTTCGAGGGGTGAATAACTACCCATTTCAAGCTTGCCGTTGATCATATCAGCAGATTTGAACCAGCCTTCTCCGGCTCCTACGATAGCAAGAATTCCGAGAATTACAACAATGATGACAACGAGCCATATGGTGTATTTCTTTTTCCATTTGCTTTTTTTCTTGATGTTTGCGGGCTGTTTGTATGCACCGTTTGAATTATTGTTTGCCATTTCATAAACCTCTTTCTGTCCCACAGGACTGATATATCGTGCCGGTCACTGACTTAAGGATCACTCGTATTTATACCAGCCTGCAGCACTTAAAATTACAATCGGCTAGGATTTTAACACATATGGTGGAATATATAAAGGTAATAATACAGACGGCGGATAAAATAATACGGTCAATATATTAAATAATACAAATATTTAATAACATTATTGTGCACAAAAATGTGAACAATGTATGGTAAAACTGCAGAATATCAAGTATAATCCCCAAATGTGATAAGAACCGGTTATCAAAAGTGCTGCAGCGTTTTTCTTTTTGCTGCGTCTTCACTGAACCTGTTCATGGTTCTATTTATCATGAGAAATTCCTTAGGAGGATATAAATGAGCTCAGAATTAATTCGTGCTGTCAATATTGTTAAGAACTTCGGACTGACAAAAGCACTTCAGGGCGTTGATTTTACCCTTAATTCAGGTGAGATAAGAGGTCTTATAGGAGAGAACGGTTCCGGTAAATCCACTATCTGCTCTATTATTTCCGGTGTGTATGGCTGCGATTCGGGTGAACTTTTCCTTAAAGGAGAAGCATATAAGCCCGAGAGTATGGTTGATGCCCAGAAAAAGGGTGTTGCCATGATTCTTCAGGAAATGGGCACCATTTCCGGTATAAGAGTATGCGATAACATATTCATCGGTAAGGAAGCACTTTTTACCAGGAACGGCATTGTCCAGAGAGGTAAAATGAGAAAAGCTGCTCAGCAGATCCTTGATGATCTGGGAGCCGGTGATATTGATGCATGGTCAATGATCGATACTCTGAATTTCGAAAACAGAAAACTGGTCGAAATTGCACGAGCCATGTATGACGATCCGGATATTCTGATAGTTGACGAGACTACCACAGCTCTGTCCCAGAGGGGAAGAGATATCATATACAGACTCTGTGACAGAATGTCCTCACAGGGGAAGGGCGTGATATTTATTTCTCATGACCTGGATGAGATCATGGAACATTGCTCGGCTCTTACCGTACTGAGGGATGGTGTTCTGATAGATACACTTGATAAAAACAGAATGGAGCCGGATCTTATCAAGTCCCTTATGGTAGGACGTGAAATGGTAGGAGATTATTACAGAAGTGATTATGACGGCTCATACTCTGATGAAGTAGTGCTGAAGCTGACTGACATATATGACGGCAGAACCCTTAAGGGATTCAACCTTGAGCTCCACAAAGGAGAAATCCTGGGTATCGGCGGACTTTCAGAATGCGGTATGCATGAAGTCGGAAGGCTTGCATTCGGAATCGAAAAGCCACTCAGAGGAAAGGTTACACTTGCTGACGGAACAGAAATCACACAGCCTTATGTGGCGACCGGTAAGAGAGTAGGATATATCTCAAAGAACAGAGATCAGGAATCTCTTATGATCACAGCCACCATCCTGGAAAATATCGAGCTTCCTTCACTCAAGGATATAACCAGAGGCGGGCTTCTTTTCAGAAAAGATGAAAAGGCTCTTGCAGAGGAACAGAAAAAACTTCTTTCAATAAAGTGCAACAATGTTGACCAGCCTGTAAAGGGACTTTCCGGCGGAAACAAGCAGAAAGTAGTTTTCGGCAGATGGATAGGCAATAAGTCTGAAATACTCATTCTCGACTGTCCGACCCGAGGCGTTGATATAGGCGTAAAGCAGGCAATGTACCAGCTTATGTATAAATTGAAAAAAGAAGGCAAATCCATAATTCTTATTTCGGAGGAACTCGCCGAGATAATCGGTATGAGCGACCGCATAGTTATTATGAAAGACGGTGCCATAGGGGCTGAATTTGCAAGAAGCGAACAGATAACAGAGCATATGCTCATAGAATACATGATCTAAGGAAGGGAGGACTTAAATAATGGAATTTATAAAAAAACATACCAATACCATACTTCCTTTTGTGGGTCTGGCTGTTGTTATCATAGTTCTTTGGATCCTTTCTGCAGGGAAGATATTCGATCCCGCGAACCTTAATAACATTCTGGATCAGTGCTATACCATTGTAATACTGTCAGTGGCATGTTCTTTCCTTTATTCACACGGAGGATTTGATCTGGCAGTAGGAGGTATATACGGATTATCAATGATGGTATCCGGTCTTATTTTCCTTTCTACCGGTATGAGCATCTGGCTGGCACTTCCCATGTGCATAGTTGTTTCTCTGGTCTGCTATCTTCTCATGGGTACGGTTACAGTCAAGCTCCGGCTCCCGGCGTTTATCACATCGTTATGCATGCAGTTCATATGCCGCGGTATTGTTACCACCGTTTCAGAAGGCAATATCAATCTTCCTCCTGAATTTTCAGCAGGTGACAACTGGGTTATCAAGATCGTGGTTCTTGTTGTGATGCTTGCTGCTGCATATATTCTTCTGCACCGTACTGCATTCGGTAAGAATAACCGTGCCATTGGCGAGAATGATGTTGCCGCAAGGCAGAGCGGCATCAATATTGATAAGGTAAGGCTGATAGCATATGTCATTGCTGCCGTAATGGTGGGTGTGGCAGGATTCTTTGCAATGAGTTCAGCCCGTACCGTTGCAACTCTGGCAGGTTCAGGCTTTGAAATGGATGTTATTGTTGCCATTGTCCTGGGTGGTATGAGCCTGAACGGTGGTATGCAGAGTTCTGTGCGTGCACCTATAATAGGCGCACTTATTGTTGTACTTCTTACCAACGGACTTGTTATCATAGGCGTTCCAAGCACTTGGAGTGACCTTGTTATTGGTGTTGTATTCCTTATTGTTATCCTGTTCAATTACAAGAGGAACAAGTTGGGATTCCTTCCGAGATAAATGTGTTAATAACCCCATGTGGGCAAAATAAAAAGGAGAAAAAACATGAAAAAAGTAGTTGCGGTTATCCTTGCTGCTGTTATGTGCATTGGTGTATTCTCATCATTCTCTTTCGCAGCAGAAGCACAGGATACTTACAAGGTAGGCGTTATCCTCTACGACACAGAGTGCCAGTGGGCTAAGGACATCATGGGATGTCTCAGAGCTATCGGAGAGCCTTTAGGTGTTACATTCGAAACAGCTATCGGCGGAACAGATCCTGAAGTTACCATCGAAGACGTTCAGAACTTCGGTGCAGCAGGATACAACGGAATCGTTAACCTTCATCCGGGCACAGTAATGTCAAAGCTTGTTGAAGTATGTGAACAGTACGGAATGTACATCGTTACATCTAATGACCCTTCAAGCGCAAGTGCTGACTATGCACAGTTCTCTGCAAGTGAGTACTTTGCAGGTGAAGTTTGGGAAGATGAAAAACAGATCGCAGGCGAGATCATCCAGTCAATGTATGACAATGGCGCTACTGAATTCGGTCTTCACGGATTCCCTTACGGCTTATCAGCTCAGATGGATGCAAGACTTGACGGTGCAAGAGCAAAGCTTGCTGAATTAGGTGTTCCTGAAGAAAACATCCATGAAGGTCTTTCATTTGACAAGGCAGGTGCTGCAGATGAACTCTTAAGCTCATTCCCGGGAATGCAGGCTATCTTCTCTTCAGTAGAGACAGTTTCAACTGTATACCAGCCACTTATCAACTCAGGCAAGAGCGGTGAAGTTATGCTTAACTGCTATGACCCTAATGATGATGCTCTCTATGCATTCGAAGACGGAACACTCTCATATGCCACAACAGGCACATGTGCAGACTCCATGATCGCTTTTGTACTTCTTTACAATGCCATGACAGGCAACAAGATGGTACAGGAAGACGGAAGTGCAGCTTCTATCAACATGAGATATTTATTCTGTCAGTCAGCAGAAGATTTCCAGGCTGCTATGGATTACTGCTCAGCAGATCATCCTGCATACACCCTTGAAGAGCTGACACCGTTCATCGGACCTGATGCTTCATTCGCTGATCTTAAGGCATTTGCTGAGAAGTTCTCCCTTGAAGATGTACAGGCTCGTCATGCAAACTAAGCATAAGAAGGCATTCTCTGCTTTTTTGTAAAAGACTGATGATCAATATGCGCCGGATTCCGGTCCGGCGCATCCTGAAATAATCGATTGTTTATTTTGAAAGGTTTTTACCATGACTTTTAAAAGAATTGCGGGAAATACTTGGAAAACATTGATATGGCCTGTGGCTATATATGTTCTGTTTCTGGTTTTATGTAAGATATTCAGCCCACAGGCGGCTTTCGGTACATGGAAGAGCATTGACGGTGTAATAAAGCAGGCTATCCTCGGTGCACTTATAGCCATGGCTATGGCATGCAATATGATAAATGACAGATGGGATTTCTCCATGGGTATCATATGTGTATGTTCAAGCTTTATTGCAACTCCTATTGCAAAGGCCCTCAGCGCAGGAATACTTGAAAATGACAAGAGGTCAACAGGTCCTTCATGGATACTTCTGCTTCTGTGCATTGTTATCTGCATGCTGCTGTGCCTTATAAATGCAGTTCTGTATCTTGTTATAAAGGTACCTGCACTGGTTATAAGCATCGGAGTAATGCTTATATATGAGACCCTTGTACGTATAGTTAACGGAGGAAACGGTGCCAGACTGAGCGGTATTAATTATACGCTGTTCGGCCGGTCACCGTGGATATACATACTTGCTGTGGCTGTATTCCTGATATTTGCTGTTATCTATACATTTACAAAGTTCGGATATAACGTAAGATCTCTGGGAAACAACCAGCAGATTGCCAATAATATAGGCGTCAATGAAACAAAGAATGTAATTCTCAGCTACCTTCTGTGTGGTTTTATACTCGGAGTCGCAGCATGTGTTAATGTTGGTTTAAAGGGCAGTATAGAAGCAAGCTCAACCTTCAATAATAACATGGGTATGATGTTCCAGGCATTTCCGGCAGTTTTTATTGGCTTATATCTTTCAAGATATACCAACTTCACAGTAGGCATATTTATCGGTGCTTTCTGCATCAAGCTTATGACTGCAGGCGTACTTGCCCTCGGACTTCCTTCAGCAGTTCAGGATATCGGTGTAGGTGCATTCCTGTTCTTCTTCATTGCACTCACAACAAATCAGGGCAGGTTCCTTGATAAGAGTGCCCGAAAGGCAGCCATGAAGATAGCCAGGGCAGAGAATAAGTAATATTATATGAAATATTAACCTGTTCAAATATACTTTTATACGATTATCATCTTTTTACGGGCAGCCGGCATTATGTAAATGCCGGCTGTTTTATGCACAGAAGCAAATAGATAAGTAATTGACACCTGTATGCATTTGTAATAAACTCGACAGGTGATTCTGCGGGCATGGCGGAATTGGCAGACGCGCCAGATTTAGGTTCTGGTGGGCAACCGTGCAGGTTCAAGTCCTGTTGCCCGCATAATGATGAAATGTTATCCGTTATATACGGGGAAATATTGATAATACTTCAATAAACGCCAGACTGTCTGTATTTTATCCGACAATCCGGCGTATTTTTTTATGCAAAAGTAATAATTTTTAAATACTTTGTTAATTATTTTGGAAAAATTGATTACTATTTAGGAAAAATTGATTATTTTAGATGGAATCTTGATGAATTATAATAATATGTGCTAATTATACCCTTAATTCACATTGTCAATCATTGTGAAATCCAAGAAAGGAAAGGCTTATGTTTACGAAATTCAAAAGAATCGTAGCGATGATTCTTACAATGACCATGGTATTGGGCATTGTTCAGACCAGCACCCTCACTGCACTGGCAGAAGAACCCGCAGGCTACGATTATGTTGCTGATGATACCGGTGACCTGCTCACAGAATGGTCCGACACGCTGGTTGAATATCAGGATACTTCAGAGAAAGATGTACCTGAGACATTCAGCGAGCCCGACACTTCAGTAACGGTTATGGAAGAATCCACCGCTGAAGAACACGAGCCTGTAATAGAGGAAACTGTTCCGGAAACAACTGCTGAAGAAGTTTTTGTTCCGGAGACAACTCAGGCCTTTACAGAGCCGGCAGAAGAGATGACCGATGACGTGCCTCAGCCTGCCGATGAAACTACTGAAGCCGCAGAAACTGAAGCTGCAGAGGAAAACACTACAGATGAAGAACCTGTGGCTTTTGACTCTGCTTCCTGTGTGACTCTGAACAGCGGCAGCAGAATATATGTGCATGTAACGGCGAATCCGGGAGCATTTCCTGAAGGTTCCTATGTTGAAGTACGTGAGGTATCCGATCCGTACAATACTGTAGAAGATGCAGTTGAAGTTAAGCGTGATCACACTTTCATTCCGGTTCAGTCTGTTATAGTTGATGTCACAGTATATGATAAGGACGGAATCCCTGTTGAGCCTGATACTTCATTCGGTGCTGTAACAGTAACATTCGGTGTTGACCGGATGTCTGATGTCACCGAGGCAGCTGCCGCAAAGGCTGCAGATGTTCTGACAGAGCAGGTGATGGCTCTTAATGAACTGCCTGATGAAATCAGAGAGTATGTGCATGAAGCGGCAGAACAGCTGGGTATTGCATACACTGCCGATGAGATAAGAACTACCGTATATCACGTAGATGAGACATACGGTTATCCTGATGTTCAGAAACTTGATTCTGTAAAGACATATGATACAACCATGCCGGCTGCAGCACTCACATTGACATGTGATACCTACAGCTTTTCAAAATATGTTCTGGATTTCGAAGCAGAACAAAAGGCAGATGCTGAGGACATGATTAATGCGGCTGAAGCCTCAGAGGAAGAAGCTGAACTGGCCGCTGCAGGAGACTTATATATAATCCCCTCCGGCACCACATGTTTAGTTTACGATATCATTGACTATCTTGTAGAAAAATACGGAGATGATTCTCCGATTACAAAGGATAACTATCTTGTTGCTTCCTCATCCAGCCCGGATGTCAAAGTTAATAATGATCCTGTAAATCCCGAAAACAGCACTGTTACCGTAACGGGCGGCGGCGGACAGTATGATGTTGTGCTTTTTGACAAGCTGGCCAAACCATATACAGTTAAGGTCTCTGCAAATGAGGCAAATATAACAACATGGTATGGTGTGTCCAGATTTATTGTAGACTGGAACGATAACAAAGAGACCGACACGGAAGGAGTTCATGAGGCGGACAGACCTGTATGGCCTGATGTTTCCGGATGGTATACGCTCCAGTTCTCCATTGATGGCGGAGACAGATTTGATATTTCTCTGTTTAATGAAAAGACAGGAATTCCTGCCGACAAGTTTGACGGAACAGATGAAAGCCTTAAGCTGGTTAACGGCCATTGGAAGGATAACAGAACAAACTGGCTGTTTGAATTTGATAAAGAGATATTGCCGGAAAAATACTCAGCAGGCGGAGTCTCTCATACAATCACCTACTACGTCGTACAGCAGGATCCTGAATCAACATCCGCTGCATTTCCGGGTTATAACAATGAAGGAAATGTCAGCGTGATAAACGGCGGCAGTATAAAGAATACTGTACGCTATGAATTTGAGGCATCCCTTAAGTGGGGCGACGATTCAAACAGATACAACACACGTCCGGTAACAACTGATATGACCGGACTTACTGCCGGTGATTTCGAAATTTATGTTCTTGATACATCGGAGAGTAATGATCCTGTGCCTTATTCAGGTGAAGCATCTGTAAAATTCACACGGATCGGTGACGGAAATGAGATTCAGATCACCATGACAGGCATGCCTGCATATAATTCTGAAGGCGGTCCGCTGGCTTATTCATTAAGACTGAAGGCTCCCGGTCATATTCCGTCCCAGGGACCTTCTCCGGATCCTGATCCTGAGAAGGCAGTCATTTATGAATATAATACTGAATATAACAATATTAACGATTATGCAGCCGTAGAAAACGGTCTGTACATTCATGGTACCATAGTTGAATTTATTCAGCATCCGATGACATTTACCTATAACAAGATATGGGTTGATGATAATCTGGATCCTGATGCCAGACCTGATGCCAATATTTTTATTTATGTAATACCTGAAGATTATATTGAAGATGGTCATATTACAGATATTTCCAAGGCATCGGCTGTCCAGGGTACCGCTAAACAATCTGTTCCTAAAAAGGGAGAGAATGGCGAACCTTATATTTACGATATCGAACTTAAGGCAGATGTGCCTATGTTTGATAAGAACGGAAAGAGGCTTGTATATTTTGCCCTTGAAACAGGCACAAAGGCATACCAGGCAACAGTTAACAACGCAGCAGCCAGGGAAGATGCAGATGTCATCTCTGCATTTGAAGAGATCAAAACTGCCGGTGGTACTCCGAAGTATGTACTCAATAACGGCACCATCACCAACGAAGTGAAGGACGTTACCGTAGCATCTGTAGATGTTACGCTTAATGTAGGTGTTCTTGAAAAACCTGATGTTGATAACAGCGCAACCGTTGTTCTGGAAAAGTATAAATATGATCCGGATGAAGGAACATGGGCGTGGGTACCTGTTACCTATGGTGATTACCTCAACTATGACGGTGAAAGAGCTAAGACAGAAAATGTTTCCGAAGTCCTCAAAGGTTATCGTGAGGAGAACATCACTCAGGGTACAGACAGCTATCATCTGACCAAATACGATTCTGAGGGAAATATTATTATATATCGCTGGCGAGAGACGGAAATAAAGATTAACGGCACTTCGATTCCTATCGGTATAGGTACGGGCGCCGGTAATTGGGACTATGATGCCAGGGGATATGACGGAAAGTATGATTCTGTATATATCGGCGAGTCTGCACCGGGTGCCAAAGGCCAGGGCAATGTATCTCTTTATGTTGATGGTACAGTTAATCTCAATACAGGCTCTCAGTATACCGGTATAGTAAATAACATTAACGCACCTATGGATTTCGTTATCACAAAGGTGTGGAAGAATAACGGTGAAAATGTAACCAAAGAAATCGGTGATGATGGAGGTTATATCTGGGTAAAGATTTTACGTAACGGTGAATATTATTTTCCGGAAGGTCTGCCTCTTGAAGGCGGCTATGTAGTCATCGATAAAAATAACCTTACAGTGGACGAGCAGAGCTGGGAACTGACTCTGTCACAGCTTGATCGTTTTGATAAGTATGGTAAAGAATACAAGTATGAAATACAGGAAATAAAGTTTAATCCAACAGGTTATGACCATACGTTAGAGTATGAGGAAAACAATGTCCGGATAAGCGAAAACGAGTCATACAAGGAACTTAAAGCCAATCTGGCTAATGTCACAGGTCCGGGTCCGGGTTATCATATTGAACTTGCCGTACAGAAGGAATGGCAGGATGAAGGTGACACTGAGTCAAGATATCCTGTATGTATGGCACTTTTCGCAGTAGAGAAGGGTCTTGTAAAGATAGTTAACATAGATCAGAGTATTAACTGGTATCACGAGGATAGTGTCAGTGTGGGTGATGAGTATTTACCTTACGGTGAAACCGAAACCGACAGGCTCACTGTTGATGATATTATA
>JABUTA010000002.1:0-9183 GCA_021443845.1 Parasporobacterium sp. | reverse complement strand
TGATGTAAGAAGACTCAGAGATATTGCATATGGCTCATCATATACAGATGCAGGTATGGTTGCAACTGATGCTTCAGACCCGAATGGATATTCTCCATATACTTATAAAGTAGATGGTATGCATTCTTCAACGCCTACAGGCATGGACCTGCATATCTGGAGAAATACCCGTATAGGCGTGGTTTCATATGAACTCACGAAGACATGGACAGACGGCGAAATGGCAAGGCCTGCCCAGTTTGGTTTATATACCGTGGCTGCAGACGGATCGAAGACACTTGCATTAACCATTGATACAAAGGCAGATACACCAAAGCCGGTTACAGAAAACGGCTATACTTACGAGGTTAATACCTTAGAAGCCGGCAAGAAGAAGCTGCTCACCATCTCAAATATGCCGAAATATGATGCAAACGGCAACTTAGCTGCATATAAGCTTGAAGAGCTGGCAATATGGGATGAATCAATCGGAGATTGGGTGTCTGTCGTTGACGGGAAAGCTGTTATTTCCGGTATTGAGTATGCTTCAAAACTGGATATCAATGCCAGCGCAGAAGGCTCAAAAGGCGGTACAAAATACGGTGAGTTACACCACAGCGGGGATATTACATACTGGAACGGCACCAACAGCATATCCCGAACATCAGACCTGGAATTTTATAAAGTATGGTATGACCAGGGATATGAATTGTCTGACAGACCTGTAATATCATTTAATGTTTACAGAATATCAGGAAAAACTGTTATAGATGATGAAGGCACGAAGCTTCAGGAATTTATTAAAAATTTACCTGAGGATCCTGTAACTGCAGGTCAGGTTCTTGCTGATGAAGTTGCGGATCTTCGCGGTGCTGAAATCGTAGGAGACCACATAACAGCAGATAAATATTTTGATGCCCAGAACCAGTATCTCTGGTGCATCGATATGGATTTACTGCCTGTTTACGACGAAGAGGGTTATCCTTATGTTTACTATGCTGTAGAAACAGGACAGTCAGGTTCTGAATATAAAGAAAGCTACGGCAATATGACTGCAGCAACCCTGTCACCTGATACCGGTAAAACCACACCTGAGGAAATTTATGATATTGAACCTTACAGTTCATCAGCAGGTCGTAATGTTCTTATTCTCAGCGATGGTATAAATGGTATAGCTGCAAACAACAATGATCCTTTCAAATACTATTCAAGGACCATCGTAAATGCACGCCAGAACGAAAGAACCCTCAGCGGACGTAAGGTATGGGGTATTCCGAGAGGCTGGGTAATAGGTGAAGCAGATCTGCCTCAGATTGAATTTGAAATTTACAGAGGAGTTAATCCGATAGCAAATTCCACCTATACCAATGCTGAGTTTGACGCATGGGCAGCAGTTCCCGCAAATAAAGCAGAAAAGATAGGAACTATCCATCTGAATACCGGTGAGGAAAAGACAGAGGAAAGAACAGACGGAACACACTACTTCTTTAAAGACTACAGATATAAGATCGAACATCTTCCGAAGTATGAAACCTACGGAACCAAATATTACTATTATGTAGTTGAGAGACCTGTTCCCGGAGGAACTTCACAGATAATAGGCTATCCGATATCAGACGTTACCTATAATACAAACTCTTATTTCACCAGAAACTCTTACTCATTTGATGAGCCCTGGGCAAAAATAAACGGTAAAAAGATATGGACAGTTGACGGCAAATATATAACAGATAAATCACAGCAGGGCATAGCTGATTTTGTGGAAGATATGGCTCCTGTTGAGGTGTCACTGTATGTTCAGGCTGCCGATAAAGACGGAAACGCTCTACCGACATCACAGCCGACTTTTGTGAACAAAGTTGTTATCGAACCCGATGATGGCTCTTACAGTTATAATGCCGTGACAAACACATTAACTGTAGAGTGTACATTTACAATCTATGAATATGCTGACGCATATGATGGTGAAATAAGGATTCCATATTACGGACCAAACGGCGAGCCCTTTAATTTCTATATCACTGAGGCGCCGGTTAATGGTTATGATGAAAAAGTATCTGTAAAAAGTGACGGATCAGTACAGATATGGCAGCCTGTCAAGTCCGGTGAGATATATCAGATAGACCGGAATTCATTCATCAGGAAAATAATCAGCGGTGAGGAAATCTATGAATCCTATGTAAATGATACTTTATTCTCCAATACATATACCGGTGGTACTACAAGCTTTACCCCTTATAAGTTATGGGATGACGGATATGTAGGCAATGACAGTTACCGCCCTGATGAGCTTGACCTGGTGATCAAGCGTAAAGTCGGTAACACTGTGGATTCTGCCTGGAGCCGGAAAGTTACCATGAAGAAGTCTGAAAACCAGACTGTTACATGGAAACTTAATGAGACCGAGAAGGCGAAGCTCACAGGTCTCGAAAAATACGCACCGTCAGGAAAAGCATATACATACTTCATATTCAGTGAAGAAGCATTTTCTGTTTCCGGAACAATAAGGACAACTTTAGGTGTAGCTGATGCCAAGGGTGATACCACAGGCAAATACACATTAGACGGCATTTCCAATACAAAGTTTACAAACAAACTTACCGATTCAACCAAGCTTTATGTTGAAAAGTCATGGCTGTATGTACCTGCAGAGGGTGCGGCTGCTGTATCAATGGACTGGGATCAGTTCGAGATACTCCGCAGCATGGATGCTCTTCCGTTAAAGGTACAGTTTGTTGTTGAAAAATCTTCAGATAACAGTAACTGGAGTTTTGTAGATGCGCAGCAGGAAGGTACACCTGGAACAGAACGTCACGCTGTCTCACTGCTTGGCAGTTCTTCCTCATACAGGATACTTGGTTATGAGGTTGATATTGAACACATGACTAAGACTACATTTGTTACAGATTTCAAGAACTTCAAGGAATCCTGGGAGAATCTTCCTAAACAGGACCTTGACGGAAATGAACTGAAATACAGAGTAGTTGAGTACATGGAGTGGAAAACAGTATTATCAACGGATCCTGTAACGTATGGTACCGAAGTTATTAAATACGTAGGTCCAACAAAATCTTACAATGGTATTACAGGTGACTTTGTTGATTCTGTTGAAACTGATGGTTATAAGACAGAAATTGACAATACTGTTCATAACAGGGTTGTAATGCTCTGCAAGGAATGGATCGATGATAAAGGCCGGGACAATACACGACCAGAAACTATCGATATGACCATCAAGTCACCTTACGGAGGTTCCAGAAAATATACACTCAAAACAGATGGCGGAGTACCCGAGCAGGGTTCTGATGGCAGGTGGCACAGCTACTACTATTCAGAAGAATTCTATGTTCCTTCATATGTTAATTTTGCGGACTTTGAGATTACCGAGGCTGAGATCACCACAGGTAGCTATACAGAGACAAAGACTTATATTGCTCAGGCACAGGCCGGAACATTACCTCTGAAAAATGGTGTTTATATTCTTACCCTGACCAACACACTTGATCAGAACAGAAAGACCGTTACAGTAGGTGCAGATAAGTTATGGAAGAGCAGTGCTGCAGCAACTACAGATTCTGATGTAAAATGGTGGGCTATTACCCGTCCGGCTATTAAGTATGTTCTTCAGTACAAGACACAGTCAACTATCAGCGAGGAGGGAGCCTGGACTGATGTGACTGATGCACAGCTGAACCCTGCAAACGCCAATGCATTAGTTGTTGGCGGTTCTGCACAGTCTGCACAGATTACCAAGCAGCCTGATCTTGAAACAGATTACACTCATACATGGACTAACCTTAAGAAATACTGGGACAATCCTGGTATTGACGGTAAGCCTGAGATAATCGAATACCGTGTAAAGGAAGTTATCCTTCCTGAAGATAAGGATAGTCAAGCCAACTGGTATAATCATTATTCAAAGAGCAATAAGAGCAGCACTGAGGAAGAAAAGAAAACAAGTCCGGATAACAGGCTGCTTTCATGGACATTTACGGAAGAACGTAATGACTATGGTGTAAAGGCAGACGGTACAGCTGATGCGTACTTCAGAAATAATCTTTTTACCAGAACGCCTTATGTTAAAAAGCAGTGGACTGCTACGAACGTTGATACACAGGCAACAGAGAAGCTTACTGATGCAACATTAATAGGATACCTTGTTGACCTTGGAGCAATTCCTGAATCTCTGAAGTTTACTGTTGAGTATCAGGTTGAAGGTGATACCACCTGGACTAAGGTTCCGGTAAAACCGACCACTACACAACAGAAAGTAAAACCTACAGGTAATAACGGCGAAGCTGTTATCGATACAGTTACGTTGGCAACAGAGACTGAATCAAAAGGAACAGCTCTTACCGGCATGTTACTTCCCTCATACAACAAAGATGGTAAAAAGATCATCTATCGTGTCAGGGAAACTGCTATAAAGTACAAGAATTCAAGTGTATGGGTAGATGTTACCTATGACAGCTCAAATAAAGGTACATCTGCTGACTACAGTATTTCTGTAAATGAAGTACGTTTAACAGGTACTCAATACGCAGTTACATTTACTAACGATTACAAGTATGTAAACAAATCCGTTGAGAAGATCTGGGTGGATGAAGGAAACCGTGATGATTCACGTACGAACTTCAAATTCAACCTGTACAGAGACGGAAGTGTTTACGGTACGGCAGATACATCAACCGATGATGTTACTGCAGCTACCAAGGCTGTATTAGACAAATCTATCTGTACTGTAACAAGAGATAATGCCAGCAACATCTGGAAAATCGAATGGAAATACCTGCCGTACTACAAGGCAGGCGCTCAGTCAGCTTCGGATGCATCCGTATACACCTGGGTTGAGACCGTTGCACCTACAGACTATGCACCTGAGTGGATCCTGACAGATGAAGGTGTAAAACATTGGAACAGCACTTCAAAAACCTATGAAGTAGTATCAGAGGGTCTGCCTGCAATCGGCACCGAAGCATTTAAATATTCAAATACATATCAGCCTGAGCGTTATAAGCTCACCGCTACCAAGAACTGGCAGGCAGACTATGATGATGCATTCGGCACACGTCCGTCTGAAATCTGGGTAAAACTGCAGTATAAGGTGGATGATGATGATCCATGGGCTGATGTAGAGCAGGGTACACTTGCTGAGGGTGTTGACAATAAGACCATCTACAAGAAACTTGATGGTACGGATAGCGATCCGTCCAAGGCATACACAACTACAGACCTAACCGCAAACAGTGGCTGGTTCAAGCTTGAGAAAGATGCTTCAAGAGCAGATGGTGCATGGACAAGCAAGACCTGGGAGAACCTTCCGCATTACGCTGCAGCAGGTGAGACAATTACCTACCGCGTAATCGAAGGAACGAAGTCAGGCAGCACTTTCACACCGATTGAAAACGGTAAGAAGCTGAATAACTACACTGTAACTTATGCAACAGTTAACTTTGATGATAAAAAGGATGAGAATACAGAAGTAAAGAATACTCTGGATACGACAACTCTTTTGGTATCCAAGGTATGGGCAGGCGATACAAAATACGTTGCACTTACCCGTCCGGCATCTGTAACATTTACTGTTGAATATAAGAAGGCAGGTGAAGCAGAAACTGAATGGAGACCGCTTCCTGCAAAATACTGCTCAGCTAATGGTATAACACCGGCTGCTGACGGAAAAACACAGATTGTTATTTCAGGAACAACTGCCAAGGCAACCTGGAGCAAGACACTCAGTAAACTTCCATATAAGGATGCAGACGGAACACAGTACCAGTATCGTGTAACTGAAGCTTCTATCAAATATGCAGATGGTACGGTTGTTAATGTAACCTTTGACGACGAAGCAGTGTCTCCGTATGACGGATGGATCGCAGGTCCTTATGACCTGGATGCAAATCCGTGTACAGCTACATTTGCAAGCAACAGGTACACAGTAACAGCAACCAACACCCTCCGCAAAGGTTCATACAAAGTAACCAAGGTTTGGTGGGATGAGGACGACCGTGACGGCTTCAGAGATGAAATCCATGTAGGCCTTTACAGAAAGAACGGAACTGCAGAAGTTCTGGTTGATGATACCGGAATACTTAATGCAGCCAACAACTGGACATATACATGGAGCAATCTTGCTGTTCGTGAAAACAACGGAACAGACAAAGTTACATATCTCGTAAAAGAGCTTAAGTATGATGCTGCTTCTAAGAAATATGTACCGATCACAGGCAGCACTATAACCCTTAATGGCAAGCAGTATGATGTAACCTACAACACTGCAGCACAGGGCAGCGAACTTGGTGATAACTCACCATACGCAGCTACCGGTGCAGAAGTTGCCAACTCATACCAGCCTCAGAGGGGCAGCATCTCCGTAACCAAGAGCTGGGAAGACTATGACAACAAGTATGACACCCGTGAGGATGTATTTGTTCAGCTTCAGTTCAAGGATAAGAATGATGAATGGAAGCCTGTAACAAAAGAAGCACTGGTAACCATACCGGGTGATGCTACCACAGGAAAGACATACTATGCTAAGTTAACATCAGGCGGAGCATTTGATTACTGGTTAGATATTGACAAGGCATATACAACCAGCGATGTTAAGGACTCAGCTGTATCAGGAAACTGGTTCAGACTGACCAAAGATCTGTCACCTGCATGGAGCCATACCTGGGATAACCTTCCTGTTTACAGAAGCAACGGAACCAAGATAGAGTATCGTGTTGTTGAAGGAAAGCCTGACTACGATGCATCACCGATCAGTGTTTCTGAAATTGCTGATGGCGGAAAACTCCATGGTTATACAGTAACTTATTCAGATTCAGTTAAACTTGACGATCCGTCCTCAGCAACTGCTAAGGAGGCAACTGTAACCAACACACTGATCACAGGTTCTATCAAAGTATCCAAGATCATGCAGAAGGATGGCACAGCTCTTACAGGATCACAGATTGCCGATCTGATAGATGAGGGTCTCTTACCGGATAAATTTACTGTAAGCCTGTACCGAGGTACATCAGCTGCAGCCCTTGAAACAAAGGATATTATCTGGGATGCAGATGAAGAAGAATACAGTACGGTAACATTCACCAACCTTCCGATCTATGAGAAGGGCAGTGATACCAAGATCAAGTATAAGGTAACTGATGCAGCAGGAACCGGATTCCCGTACATCGTATGCGGAACCACCTCAAACATCACTATCGATACTGATAATGAACCGTACGAGACTTCTAAGAGTATTACTAACAACTACGTAAGCGGAAAGCTTAAGATCACCAAGGCATGGGATGATGAGGAAAACCGTGATCTCGGACGTACTGATATCAGAGTACAGCTCTACAGAAACGGTGCAGAATACGGTGACGTCGTGACTCTGGAATATGAATCAGCCACAGCCTCAAATAAGACCTACACATGGACAGATCTTCCGGTTTATAGTAACGGCACAACCGAAAAATACACTTATACCGTAAAAGAGCTTGATGCTTACGATGATCCGATTGAAGCCGGCAGCGACTTCACCGGTGATAACAATGTTAAATTTAAAGTAACATACAGTGATGGCGTTGAACTGACACCGTCACCTGAAGACCCGGATGAATTTACCATCACCAATACCCATAATCCTGAAAAAGGCAAGGTTATTGCTTCCAAGGTATGGGATGACAATGATGATGAGTTCGACAACAGACCGGAAACGATCACATATACACTCCAGTACAGTACTGACAACGGTACTAACTGGACAGCTGTTCCCGGCGAGAAGACATTAAACGATGCAGGCAACTATGAGGATGAGGGTGTTTACACAACCAGCAAGAACTCACAGACCATTGATGTACCGGCAGACAAGAAGACACCTTGTCCGGAAGCTGAATGGGAGAACCTGCCTCTTACAACTCTTGCAGATGACGGAACAGCCAAGGATGTAACCTATCGTGTAGTTGAGACTACTGTAGCCGGATACACCACATCCTACTACATCGATTACACAAGTGATCCAAAGGTTACTGTACCGACAGAGGGCGTGAGCGTAGCTGATAAGGATGACAAGGGTACTGATGTAACTATAGTTGTTGAAAACAAGGCACTTACAGAAGGTCTTACCATCACAAAGACATGGGATGCAACAGGGGTTGACACAAGTCTTATCAAACCGGTAGAAGTGACATTCCATGCTGAGTTCAAGCTGGCAAACGGCGGAACATGGGCAGATATGCCGTCTTCAACAGGCGCAGCAGCAGGAGGTCTTGTAACCATAACCGAAAAAGACGGTATATGGACAGCTACTCTTGTAAACCTGCCAAAGCCTAATGACAAGTTTGTTTACCGTGTAAGCGAGGCCAGTGTTAAATATCAGGTTAAGAATGCAGCAGGCAGCTGGGTAGATGTTACCTATAACTGTACAGGAGCATTTGATGCTGACAATAAGAACTGGACAGGTTCCGCAGGTTTCTATGCGGCTTCTGTAGCAGTAAGCCGTATCAATGCTGAAACCTGGCAGGCAGCTGCAGTCAATACTGCTGAACCGGGTGCTATTGAGATATTCAAGGAATGGGATGATGAGGACAATCGTGACTTATCAAGACCGAACTCCACAGGTATCACATTGCAGCTTTATAAACTTCCTGCAGCAGGTGAAGGTACAGACGCAATCGCCATCGGCGAGCCGAAGACCCTGACCATTGCTGATCAGGTAAGTGGAAATGTCAACAGATGGTATGCAATCTGGAACAACCTTCCGAAGTACAATTATGACGGAACAGCAGCCAAATACTATGTGGTTGAAGAGGCTGTTGATAAATACACCACAGCCTATGACGGCAGTGCTGATCCGAAGACTGTTGATAAGGAGCCTGGAACCATTGCGTTACCGACAGACATTCTTGTTGAGAACACCCATAAACCGGATTACGGCACGATCACTGCATCTAAGGTATGGGATGATTTCGAAGACGCATTAGATACACGTCCTGTTGAGATCAAATTCCACCTTGAGTATTCCCTTGATGGCGGAGTAACATTTGAGCCGATCACAAAGGCAGCTTCAGCTCCTTATGCGAACGGTGATGTTTACACCACAAGTGATCCGGTTCAGACCATTACTTACACCGGCAGCAAGGCAGATCCATGGACGCAGAAAGCTGAATGGAAAGATCTTCCGCTTTACGCAGCTGTTAAGGATGCTTCGGGCAAGAC
>JABUTA010000029.1 GCA_021443845.1 Parasporobacterium sp. | reverse complement strand
CCGTTTTTGTTTCGTCGGCGTCATATAGCCTGTATCTGCAGAATCATCGTGACGAGCCGTCGTAATTCAGGGATGATGTGAGTGTTTTTGCAGGTGCCGGCTTCGGTCCACAAGACCGGAAAGCCGGCAGGGTTACTGAGCAGGAAGGCCATCAGGGGCTTCCTGCGAATGGCCCGGCCTGCAAAAATGCGATACAGCAGCCCATGAATTACAGGCGCAGGAACCTGATTCTGCAGATGCAGGCTATATGACGCCGGCAAGCAAAATTTAATGATGGATTTACTGTCAACATATCGGCCCGGATTTTGTATTTGTCTTGAAAATGAGTGATATAAGTGGTATAAATTATAAGAATCTGTCCAGCAGATTTTAATTTTAGCTAAAATTTAAAATGTTATTGGAGGAATTACTAACATGGCTGATTTAAAAGCATTAAAGAACAAGACAATTATCACCGTTGCTCCTACAGGCGCATGGCCGAAGAAGAAAGATAACCCGAACGTTCCTATGGAGCCGGAAGAGATCGCAGCTGACGTTTATGAGTGCTGGAAAGCCGGTGCTGCAGTTGCTCATCTTCATATGAGAGATGAAAACGGCAATGGTATCATGGATCCTGTAAGATTCAAGAAGACTGTTGAACTCATCAAAGCTCACGAAGACTGTGACATCGTTCTTAACCTTACAACATCAGGCGATATCCACGCTGATGATGAAATCCGTGTTGCTCATGTTAAGGAATTAAAGCCTGAAATGGCTTCTTATGACTGCGGTTCCATGAACTGGTTAAACAGCGGTCTGTTCCTCAACACTCCTAAGTTCCTTGAAGACTGCGGTTACTTATTCCAGGAAGTTGGAACAAAGCCTGAAATCGAAGCTTTCGATCCTGGTATGATCGGCAACGCTGCTTACTATATCAAGAAAGGTGTTCTTAAGACTCCTGTACACTTCCAGTTCTGCATGGGCTGCGCTAACGGTATTGCAGGTACAATGAAGAACCTTATCTTCATGAAAGAAACAGCTGATTCATTAGTTGGAGCTCAGAACTTCACATGGTCATGCTTTGGCGTTGGTCACTCAGCTATGGAAATGCTCTATGGTGCAGTAGCTCTCGGCGGACATATCCGTGTTGGTATGGAAGACAACGTTCTGTTCAAGAAGGGTGTTCTTGCTGAATCTAACAAGCAGTTAGTTGAAAGAGCAGTTGAAGCAGTTAAGTTATTTGGCCGTGAAGTAGCTACACCTGATGAAGCTCGCCAGATCCTTAGCCTTGCTCCATACAATGCATAATCCATTGTATTGAATCATTAACAATATGCAGCGGGTCTTTTAAGGCCCGCTGTTTGTTATTTTGCGAGGAATTGATATTATGAAATATGATTTTACTTCTGTTATCGAAAGAAAGGGCAAAGATGCCATTGCGGTGGATGCCATCGGGCAGCCCGGAGGATTCTGCCCGGGGGCTCCGGATGAGGGATATGATGTCATTCCCATGTGGGTGGCGGATATGAATTTTCCTGCGGTGCCGACTGTTCCGGCTGAGATAATTGAGAGAACGAAGCATCCGGCTTACGGTTATTTTAATCCCAGGGATGAATATTTTGATTCGATCATTAAATGGCAGTCTTCAAGGAACGGCGTTGAGGGCCTTGCAAGGGAATGCATAGGTTATGAGAACGGTGTATTAGGGGGTGTTCTTACAGCCCTGGGTGTATTCTGCTCCAAAGGAGATAAGGTTCTGGTGCATTCACCTACATATATTGGCTTTACGGGAGCACTGAATAATAATGGTTATCATATCGTTCACAGTCCTCTGCATATCGATGATCAGGGCATATGGAGAATGGACTTTGATGATATGGAGGAAAAACTCAGAACTGAGCATATCCACGCTGCCATCATGTGCTCGCCTCATAATCCGACCGGCAGGGTATGGGAAAGATGGGAACTGGAAAGGGCTATGGAGCTTTTCCGGAAGTATGATGTTTATGTGGTATCTGATGAGATCTGGTCTGATATCATACTTGATGGATATAAACATATTCCCACCCAGTCTGTTTCCGAGGACGCAAGGATGAGGACTGCGGCAATGTATGCTCCTTCCAAGACTTTCAATCTGGCAGGACTTATCGGAAGCTATCATATTGTCTACAATTCATGGATGCGGGACAGAATGCTGAAGGAGTCCTCCCTGTGTCATTATAATGATATGAATCTTCTGTCAATGTATGCACTGATCGGGGCATATAAGCCTGAAGGGTATGAATGGGTTGATGAACTCTGTCAGGTCCTTACCGGCAATATTGATTACGGCTGCAGTTTCATTGAAAAGAATTTCAAGGGCGTCAGGGTCATGAAGCCTCAGGGAACATACATGCTTTTTGTGGATTTTACTGACTGGTGTGCAGAACACGGAAAGACCATTGATGATGTGGAGAAGGCTTTATGGAGGGTCGGCGTGGCTGTCCAGGATGGCCGGATGTTCCATGGGGAATGCCATATCAGAATGAATCTGGCGCTTCCGTTCTCAAGGATAGAGGAAGCCTTCGGGAGAATGAAAAAGGCTCTGGATGAAATGTGACATTTCCGCAGATTATTTCTGACAGCATTGGACAGAATTCGGTAAAATGTTATATTTTGGGCGGATAATCCGCAGTATCTGTAATGCTTTTTGCCGTTTTTGACATAAACGGAGATGTTTGTATTGACTGAAACATGAATGAAGTATATAAATTATATAGCCTGTAAGCCGGGACGTTCTCTTACAGAGCGGAACAGATATCCGGCTTTCGGTTGTACAGTTTTTTGGCAATTTGTGACTGTTCAGAGTCTGGTAATATTTATATAAAGCCCCGGCAGATGGTCTGCAGCGGGAATCTCGAAGAGTTTACAGCATTGACACCGAATAGTCGCGGGAATTTACGGAGGATAATATTATGACATGGGGAGCTCAGTACATGTGCTATACATGTAAAAACTGCGGGAAAAAGTACAGATATGCCATTGATCTGATCGCGGATTTCGGAGCAGATTTCGGAACCTGCCCGGTATGCGGTTCTGACGGCAATCTTGACTGTGAAGGGCCTGTATGCGATGCTACAAGACCTTATGAGGATGTAGAATAATATGGCAAGACGATCATTTAAACCGGGAAACATGCTTTATCCTCTTCCTGCAGTAATGGTAAGCTGTCAGCGTCCCGGAGAAAGACCTGATATTGTTACTGTAGCCTGGGCGGGAACGGTATGCTCTGATCCCGCAATGGTTTCTGTATCCATTCGTCCTGAAAGATACAGTCACGATATCATTAAGGAAACAGGAGAATTTGTCATCAATCTTGTGAATGCGGACCTTACCCGCAGCATGGATTTCTGCGGCGTAAAGAGCGGCAGGGATGTGGACAAATTCGCAGAATGTGGTCTGACTGCAGTGAATTCCGAAGCCGTACAGGCTCCTTCGATCGACGAGAGTCCTGTATGCATAGAGTGCAGGGTGGAACAGATCATTCCCCTGGGTTCACACGATATGTTTCTGGCAAAGGTAGCTGCTGTTACTGTTGACAGCAGATATATGGACGAGAAGGACAGCTTCCATCTGAATGATTCTTCTCTCACGGCATATTCTCACGGGGAATATTTCAGTCTTGGAGAGAAGATCGGTACCTTCGGGTACAGCGTACGAAAAAAGAAATAAATAACCCCAGTAAAAAGCAGAGGCAACTGCATAATATAGTTCAGGAAACGGAGGACCGGCTATGAAAAAACAGGACCTTCCGGGGAGGGAAATCATAATGACAAAAGAGCAGATCATCAAAACCGTTAAAGATCAGGACGTGAAGTTCATCAGACTTCAGTTTACTGATATTTTCGGTGCAATGAAGAACGTTTCAATCACACCAACACAGCTTGAACGTGCACTTAATAATAAGATGATGTTTGACGGATCATCTATTGACGGTTTTGCACGTATCGAGGAATCGGATATGTGTCTGCATCCCGATCTGGATTCATTCCTTATACATCCATGGGATCAGGAAAAAGGCAAGGTGGCACGGCTTATCTGTGATGTATATACTCCGGACGACAAGCCATTCGAAGGTGATCCGAGATATATTTTACGAAAAGCCATCAGACACGCAGAAGAAATGGGATACAAGTTCCAGGTAGGACCGGAGTGCGAGTTCTATCTCATGATCACTGATGAGAAGAAGAGACCCCTTCTGACCCAGTATGATGAGGGTGGATATTTTGATCTGGGACCTAATGATGTAGGCGAGGATGTCAGAAAATACATAGTTCTTGCCCTTGAGAAACTCGGATTCGAAATCGAGGCTTCACATCATGAATGCGGACCGGCACAGCATGAAATAGACTTTAAATATGCTGAAGCATTAAAGGCAGCCGACAGTATAATGACATTTAAATATGCTGTTAAGACTATCTCCGAAAAACACGATATGTATGCCACATTCATGCCAAAGCCTTTCTATGGCAAGGCCGGCAACGGTATGCATCTTAATATGTCCCTTATAAAGGACGGCAGAAATGCATTTGTAGATGAAAATGATGCAGTGGGACTGTCAAAGGAAGCTTATTCATTCATGGCAGGCATAATGAAACACATTGAGGGCATTACCATTTTCACCAACCCGATAATCAACTCATATAAGAGACTTGTTCCTGATTTTGAGGCTCCTCTGTACATTGCATGGTCAGCAAGAAACCGTTCTCCGCTGTTCAGAGTACCTACATGTGCAGGTCAGTCTACCAGAATCGAGCTCAGAAATCCCGATCCTTCTGCAAATCCGTACCTCGCCCTGGCTCTTTGCCTTGAAGCAGGTCTCGAGGGCATCAGGAATAATCTGACCCCGCCGGCTCCTGTTGATAAGAATATCTTTGAAATGAGCAAAAGAGAACTGTCCAGGTCGGGCATTAAGATGCTTCCTCTTAATATGTATGAGGCTATCAGAAAGGCTGAGAAGGATACATTTATCCGCAAGGTTCTCGGGGATCATGTATACGGCAGATATATTTCTGCCAAGAATGCAGAGTGGTCAGAATATTCCCAGAGAATAAGTGACTGGGAAATTAAGAAATATCTGCTTAAATATTAAGGAATAGAACTTTGAAAAAGACCGGAAGAATGATAATAAAAACAATTCTTATCATAGCAGGGGTGCTGCTTCTTCTGTGGTGCGTGTATCCTGTAACCATCGGGGTGAGTTTTAATTACGGTAATGTAACGGGCATAGTGCTGTCTGTACTGATGATGATCTACGGCATATGGTTTGCGCAGATAAACGGATTTATTGCTGCAGCGTGGAAACATACAGCAGGGAAGATCGTTGAAATATTACTTCTGATAATTGCCGCAGGAATCTTAGTACTGGCGGCTGCCACGTCAATAGCCATGATATCCGGCATTTCGAAGACGGCGGGGCCCGGTGATACAGTTATAGTGCTGGGTGCCAGACTGTATGGAAATTCCCCCAGCAGGACGCTGATGCTGAGATGTGATGCAGCATACAGATATCTTACGGATAATCCGGAGTCTGTGTGTATAGTATCAGGGGGCAGGGGGACTGATGAGGTCAGATCCGAAGCTTCTGCCATGTACGACTATCTGGTGGGTAAAGGGATTGACTCCGAAAGGATATATATTGAAGATCAGTCCCGGGATACTGCGGAAAACATGGAGTTTTCCAGAAGAATAATTGAGGAGAATAACCTGCCTTCCAAGGTCGCCCTTGCTACAAACGGATATCATGAATACCGTGCACTGAAGTACAGTGATGCGGCAGGTCTGGAAGCAGAAGCACTGCCGGCATGGACCCAGTGGTGGATGCTGCCTACAGGCATTATCCGCGAAATGTACGGGATACTGGAACTGTGGTTCCTTAAAATATAATCATATGCAATAATAAAGACAGCCAAACCGGCTGTCTTATTATTTGGAATGAATTTACTAAGGTGTAACCGGCAGCTGCAGGTGCAGCTGCTTAACCTCTTGTCTGTCCGTTTCCGGTAACGATATATTTGTATCCGGTCAGCTCCTCCAGTCCCATAGGACCTCTTGCATGAAGCTTCTGGGTGGAGATACCCATCTCGCAGCCCAGACCGAACATGCCTCCGTCCGTGAATCTTGTGGAAGCATTTATGTAAACGGCAGCACTGTCTACATGGGAGGCAAAATAATCCTGAGCCTGTACATTCTCTGCAACAATGGCATCGCTGTGATGCGTGGAATGGGCAGCTATGTGCTGTACTGCTTCTTTTACGTCTTTTACCACTTTCACTGCCAGAATGTAATTCAGAAATTCAGTATCGAAGTCCTGTTCGCAGGCAGGTGTACCGTCAATTATCTGCAGAGCTCTTCTGCAGAGTCTCAGCTCCACAGGCTCAAGGCCCTGGCTGATGCGGCCATCCACCAGCCGTGACTTCAGCATGGGGAGAAACTTTTCTGCAATGCTTTCGCTTACCAGACAGGTTTCCTCGGCATTGCATACAGAAGGACGCTGGGTTTTGGCATTATTGATAATATTGACAGCTTTTTCAAAATCAGCAGAACCGTCAACATATACTGTACATATACCGGTGCCTGTTTCTATGCAGGGAACAGTGGCATTTTCGATACAGGAACGGATAAGTCCTTTTCCTCCACGGGGAATCAGCAGATCTACGAATCCGTTGGCTTTCATAAGCTCTTCGGCACTGGCCCTTGTGGTATCGTCGATAATATTTATAAGTTCTTCTGATAATCCAAGAGAAGCAAGACCCTTTCTCATGGCCGCTACGATGGCTTTGGAGGTTCTGTAAGCTTCCTTGCCTCCGCGAAGTACACATACGTTGCCGCTCTTAAGGCACAGGGCTGCGGCATCAGATGTGACATTGGGACGGCTTTCATAGATTATGGCTATTACACCCATAGGTACAGAAACTTTACGGAGGTTAAGTCCGTCTGTAATTACGCGTTCTGTAAGAAGCCTGCCAACAGGATCGGGAAGCTGAATAACATCCCTGATACCTTCTGCCATTCCTTTTATACGGGATTCATTAAGCATAAGTCTGTCCAGCATAACCTCGCTGACAGTTTCTGCAGCAGCTTCCAGATCAGCGGCATTTTCTCTTAGTATTGCAGCTGTATCCGCCTCAATGGCATCAGCCATAGCTGCGAGGGCGGCATTTTTTCTGTCTGTATCCATAGCAGCCAGTTCATGCTTTGCAGATACTGCTGCGTGTAATATTTCCTGAGTAGTCATATCTTTCCTCACCTGATCGATTATATTATGGCCGGTTTTCACTGTAATCATCCGGCATATTGTCATATTGCCTGAATAATTGAATGATTCTATCTGTCCGCAACGAATCTCGTACCAACGGATTCTCCGTCTGCGATTCTGTACAGCAGACCGGGATCTGAACCGTTTGCGATGATCATGTCACAGCCTGCCTCTGTACAGATGGAGGCTGCTGTAAGCTTTGTACGCATTCCCCCTGTTCCAAGAGCAGAGCCCGGGTCACCTCCCAGGTTCATGATCCTTTCCGTAAGTTCATATACCTCCGGAATAAGCCTTGCATCGGGATTGTTATGGGGATCGGCAGTGTATAATCCGTCAATGTCGGAAAGCAGTACCAGAAGGTCTGCCTTTGCACTGGTTGCCACAATTGCAGCCAGAGTGTCATTATCGCCGATAACGATCTCTTCGGTTGCGATGGTGTCGTTTTCATTAATGATCGGAATAACTCCCAGGTCAAGGAGCCTGTTCAGGGTAACCGAGAAATTATGATGCCGGTTTTCATTTTCTATGTCAGAAGCTGTGATAAGGATCTGGGCAACAGTGTGATTGTATTCAGAGAAGAGTTTGTCATATACATACATTAATTCGCACTGACCGACAGCAGCGCAGGCCTGCTTTGTGGCCATATCTGACGGGCGCTCCTTCAGGGAAAGCTTGCCTACACCCATTCCTATTGCGCCGGATGTAACTATAATGATCTCAAGGCCGGAATTTTTAAGGTCGGAAATAACCTTGCATAATTCTTCGGTTCTTCTGATATTTAACCGTCCTCCCGAATGGGCGATGGTTGACGTTCCGATTTTGATAACAAGTCTCAAATCACTACCTCCGATATATCTGCAGCCCTGTCATTAAGAGGGCATTTTCTATAAATATCAGTTTAATATTATAACAGTTTTGACAAAAATAATATACCTCTGCAAAAGTATTATCAATAATATGATATATTAATCGAAATCGCCTGATTATATCATATATTTACAGGCACTCCGGGAAGCCTTAATGTTATGAAAATGATCCCGGTACTACAGAATTTCAGCAGGTGTATTATGTGCTGTTTCCGGCCATGGGATAGTGCCCGTTACTGAATATCGGTTTAAAGAATGCGGCAGCAGATATAGATATATAATTACAGAAAAGCTGTGGTACTGATAAAAGCTGTGTAAATACCGGAAATAAAATGGAATGACAGATATGTCAGGAACAGACAGGAGGACAATAAAAATGGAAACATATAAATCATGCTGTGAAAGGTCATGCATAGACTGCGGAAATGCAGCATGTCAGTACGGAGGAACATTCCCCGAATTCTGCTCAGGTGCCAGGGCTTCTGAGGAAACCTTCAGACTGGTAATTGAGAAATATAACGAACCTGAGAACCTGAAGTTCATGCAGACTGCAGCAGCTGTTGAATATGAAGGTTACTGCAAGCTGACCCGGGTTGAGGAGATAGCGGATTTTGCAGGTCGAATGGGGTATAAGAGACTGGGTATCGCCACCTGTGTGGGTCTGATACGGGAGGCCAGGACCATGGCCCGGTATCTCAGACATAAGGGCTTTGAGGTGTTCGGAATAGGATGCAAGGTGGGGCAGATACCGAAGCAGGATCTGGGAATCCCTGAGGAGTGCAATGCCATAGGTGTCAGCATCTGCAATCCTATACTCCAGGCTGAGCTTCTGGGGCAGGCAGGTACGGAGTTCAATATTGTAATGGGATTATGCGTTGGACATGATACTGTGTTCTACAAATATTCTCAGGCACCGGTTACAACCCTGATCACCAAAGACAGGGTTACCTGCCATAATCCGGCAGCTGTACTGTATAATGCAGAGACATTTTATAAGAAAAAGCTTTTTGACTGAAATAAAATAATATTTGGCAGAAAAATGTGACCTGCAACCGTTTTTGACATATAACGAGCCGTCGTAATTCACGGGTGGCGATGCAGGTTTTCGAGGGTGGCAGTTTCGGACCACAAGTCCGGAAACTGCCAGGACTACTGAGCAGTAAACTCATCAGAGTTTACTGCGAATGGTCCGGACCGAAGAAAATCAAAGCGGCGGCCGATGAATTACAGGCGCAGTTATCCGAAAAAACGGGTACAGGTCACATTGTCTGCCTGGGATTATTTATTTCTGTTTTCCAGCTGTTCCTCTGCCTTCAGCATCACAGCGCATTCAATACGTTTCCTGAACAGCTCACATCCTGGCTTGTAAATGCCGGTAATAGCTCCTGATGCATGGAATGCATTTGCTGCACAGCCTCCGGAACACCAGAGCTTAGCCCAGCAGTCTGAGCATTCAGGACGTGAATATACGTTGCATGATCTGAATTCATCCTGCTTTTCAGTGTTGGTGACTCCGTTCCAGATATCACCGAGCTTATAATCTTCTTCACCTACAAACTGATGGCAGGGGTACAGGTCTCCCCATGGGGTAACCGCCATATATTCTGTGCCTGAACCGCAGCCGGAGATACGTTTGTATATACATGGCCCTCCGGTAAGGTCGATCATATAATGGTAGAAGGTGAAAGGACGGCCTTCTTTTCTCCGCTGTCTCATAAGCTCTGCCAGCTCATCATACTGCTGTTTGACGATCTCAAGATCTTCAGGCGTGAGGGCAGAGGGGTCATCAGGAGATGTTACAACAGGTTCCATACTGAGCTCGGTAAATCCCAGATCAAGCATGCACTTGATATCAT
The DNA here is from genome assembly GCA_021443845.1 of Parasporobacterium sp. GTDB lineage: Bacteria > Bacillota > Clostridia > Lachnospirales > Lachnospiraceae > RGIG5612. The sequence goes on along the minus strand of JABUTA010000029.1, from coordinate 4,382 downwards.
TGACAAAATCCGGATTGGCATGGGTGAAGGTTCCCCTCATGTAATAATTTTTGCCGCCCCTGGCTTCTACCAGCTTTTTGAATTTCGGGACAGCTCTTTCCCAGCTTCCGTTGCCTGCATAGTCCACACGGTATCTGTCGTGTATTTCCTTACGTCCATCCAGACTGAGTACTACATTGCTCATTTCCCGGTTGCAGAAGTCAATAACATCATCATCTATCAGCATGCCATTAGTAGTAAGGGTGAAGCGGAAATTCTTATTATGTTCCTTTTCTATACTTCTGGCATACTGTACCAGCTGCTTTACAACATCCCAGTTCATTAAGGGCTCGCCGCCGAAAAAGTCCACCTCAAGATTATGACGGTTTCCGGAATTGGCAATAAGAAAGTCAAGAGCCTGCTTTCCGACTTCGAAACTCATAACAGCCCGCTCACCATGATACTTGCCCTGGCTTGCAAAACAGTATGAGCAGTTGAGGTTGCAGGTATGAGCGATATGAAGACAAAGAGCCTTGATGACATTGCCGCTTCTTTCCTTAAAGGTATGAGCCACAGGTTCAAAGGTATCAGGAGTAAACAGCTTTCCGGCTTTTTCCAGACTGCTGATGTCTTCCAGGCAGATCCTGAGATCTTCTTCTGTAACATCCTCCCGGTCAGAGTATTTCTCAAGCATTTCTGAAATGATCTCCCCGGCAGAGTGCTCCTTATACATGGCTATGACATCGTAAGCCACATCATCCACCACGTGTATTGAACCGGAGCAGGTATCCAGAACTATGTTCATTCCTCCGGATTTATATTGATGAAGCATGGATAGTTTCCTTTCTGAAGTCAAAAATAATGCCGCCTTATTCAGGCGGCATTTTCAAGACCGGTTCTAATTATTTCTCGTTCTTGTTTTCGCACTGCTGGTTAGCAATACCGCAGCTTGTCTTGCATGCTGACTGGCATGATGTCTGGCATTCACCGCATCCGCCGTTCTTAGCGCTTTCACAAAGGTTACGAGTTTCGAGTGTCTGAATTCTCTCCATATTTATTTCTCCTGTACATGATGCAGATTAAATATTCTGCCTTATTTTCTAAAAAAATATATCATGGGTATATATTTATGTCAAGAAATCCCGTAGCTGCACGGAATAATAATACTGCAGTTTGTGTGCGCAGGCGTACCTTCCGGCATTATTTGAATTCTGCCCCGGTTATGTACAGCAAAAAAGAGCCGTGACTCTGTCACGACTCCCGAAAAGCCACAGGCCGGACTCGGACCGGCTACCTCATCATTACGAGTGATGCGCTCTGCCAGGTGAGCTACAGTGGCATATCTGCACGCAGAATAAAATATCATATCCGTTCAGCTTTTTCAAGAATACCATGTAAAAACTTTCGTTGATAAACAGCAGCCTTTTTTCTATAATATCATTTACTGCGTATGTAAAGGATGATGATTCCGGATGGATAAAAAAGAGATAAGAAGCCACATGAGTGAGATAAAGAAGTCCCTGACTGCAGATGAGATAAGAAGACAGTCCGGGGAAATGTCGGCACATCTGCTGAAGATGGATGCTTTTGCTGATGCAGATACAGTTTTTGCATTTCTTTCGTTTAATGAAGAAATCGATACCGGAATTATATTGGAAAAAGCATTTGCGGCAGGAAAAAAGGTAGCTGTTCCAAGGATCGGAAAAAAGGGAATGGAATTCTGTTACATATCCTCCATAAATGACTGTGTACCCGGTTACATGGGAATAAGGGAGCCCTCGGCAGACACTCAGGTCTCAGACGGTACTGAGAAAAATGTGTTCATGATAATGCCCGGCCTGGCTTTTGGAAAGAAGGGTGAAAGGATAGGATACGGGGCAGGATATTATGACAGGTATCTTGCGGCTCATGCCGGTATGAACATTATAAAAGCAGCGGTGGGCTATGATTTTCAGCTTACGGACAGCCTGCCCTCAGATGAATATGATGTGCTGACAGACTATGTGATTACTCCGGCAGGGGTATTTGAGGTTAAAAACGGTACTTCGGAAGGGAAGACAAAATGAAATCTGTTGAGATCAGTAATATAAGAAAATTCACGGCTGCGCTTTTTACCGGTGAAGTATTTGACGGGTTTCTCGTGACGGAAGCTGTTTTCAGCACTATGGCTACCTTTTCCATTGACGGACATATTAACAGAGATTTTCTGAGTGAGGAAGAACAGAATCTTCCGGAAAATCAGGAAGGAGTCAATCAATGGAGAAAGATGAAGCCCATATGCTATGAAATAATCAAAGGCAAAAGAATCCCGCGGAAATTTAAAATAGTATTCAGGCTTTCTGAGGCAAAGCTGAGGACTTTTCTGGAAAAGACAGGGATGAACACAGATCCGGAGCAGATAAGCGGACTTTTTCTCAATATTAATTTTCAGGAAGGAAAACTGTACTGTACCACAGGCACGGCGTTGAAAACATTTTCCATGGACCGGACTCTTGAACAGCAATGGGATGAATATGTGGTCAATGCCATGAAGATATACCAGTGATGTTTATGTAGATTCTGTGAATGTTAGCACTCGATACTGTCGAGTGCTAAATTTTTGTTGACTTTATTTGATTATCACATATAATAAGCATATAAATCGGTCAGATGAAAAACTACCGGTTTAAATATCTGGATACAACTGTATAAAAGGAGTGATATATATGAGTAAGGAAAGAGGAAATTTATCAATAAACAGTGAAAATATATTTCCTATTATCAAGAAGTGGTTATATTCTGACCACGATATTTTTGTGCGTGAACTTGTTTCCAACGGGTGCGATGCCATCACAAAGCTCCGCAAGCTGGAGATAATGGGAGAGTACAATTTTGCGGAAGGACAGCAGTTCTCCATTCAGGTGATTGCCGATCCCACCAATAAGACACTTAAGTTCATCGACAACGGTATAGGTATGACTGCAGACGAGGTTAAAGAATATATTAACCAGATCGCATTTTCAGGCGCAACTGCCTTTATGGAACAGTACAGGGACAAGGCGAATGAGGATCAGATCATAGGTCATTTCGGCCTGGGATTCTATTCTGCATTCATGGTTGCGGACAAGGTAACCATCGAAACCCTGTCTTATAAGGACGGAGCTGAAGCTGTGTTCTGGGAGTGCGAAGGTGGCACGGAATTTGAAATGTCTGCATCTGATAAGGATACTGTAGGCACCGAGATAACCCTGTATCTTAATGATGACAGCCATGAGTTCTGCAATGAATACAGGGTAAGGGAAATCCTTACAAAATACTGTTCATTCATGCCGGAAGAAATCTATCTTGTCAACACGGATGCCAAGCCTTTGGAGGTAAAGGAAGGTGAAGAACCCGAGGGACCGAAGCCTGTAAATGACTGTCATCCCCTCTGGACAAAGCATCCCAATGAGTGCTCTGAGGAGGACTATAAGGAGTTTTACAGGAAGGTGTTCAATGATTATAAGGAGCCTTTGTTCTGGATCCATCTTAACATGGACTATCCTTTCAACCTGAAGGGCATACTGTATTTCCCTAAGCTTACCAATCAGTATGATACTCTGGAGGGTACCATCAAACTCTACAACAATCAGGTATTCATTGCTGACAACATCAAGGAAGTTATTCCGGAGTTTCTTATGCTGCTGAAGGGTGTTATTGACTGTCCGGATCTTCCTCTCAATGTTTCAAGAAGTGCACTTCAGAATGACGGCTTCGTTAAGAAGATAAGCGACTACATTTCAAAGAAGGTTGCTGACAAGCTCTCAGGCATGTGCAAGACTGACAGAGAGAATTACGAAAAGTACTGGGATGATATCAATCCGTTCATCAAGTACGGCTGCCTGAAGGATGAAAAGTTCTGCGAGAAGATGGGAGACTACATTCTCTTTAAGAATCTTGATGATAAATATCTTACATACAATGAGTATGTGGGGGAACCGGAAGAATCTGAGGACGATCCTGAAGTTGTGGACGCTGACGGCGATACAGTCAAAGAGGCTGAAAAAGAGGAGAAATCCATCTATTATGTATCTGACAGGAATCTTCAGGGACAGTATATTAAGATGTTCAGGGACGCAAAGATGGATGCTGTATATATGGAGCATGTTATCGATTCTTCCTTCATCACCCAGCTGGAGTCCAAAAAGCAGGGACTTAAATTCCTGAGAATTGACACTGATCTGGGCAAAACCTTCTGCAGGAGAACTTCAAAGAAGGACCAGAAGGTACTTGATGCAAAGGCAGATGTGATCCGGGACAGATTAAGAAAGATTCTCGGAAACGAGAAGCTGAATGTAAAGATACAGAACCTTAAGAACAAGGATTCCTCATCAATGCTTACTGTGTCTGAAGAGTCAAAGCGTATGGAAGACATGATGATGCAA
>JABUTA010000299.1 GCA_021443845.1 Parasporobacterium sp. | reverse complement strand
GCTATAGACTGGAACAAGATAAAAGCCGAGTATATCCGAGGTGGTACGAGTTATCGCAAGCTCGCAGCCAAGTATGGAGTTTCGTCCAGCTCCCTGATGCAAAAAGGCATGGTGGAAAAATGGACAGACTTGCGAAAGCAAAAGCAAATAAAAGCTGAAGCAAAAATCATTGAAAAATCTGCAAGTCGTGAGGCTGAGAGGGCTGATAACATCCAGACTGTTGCGGATTTACTCATTAAGAAGATAACTGAGGGGATCACAAATGGTGATCTGATAGTGGATAGCAAGGACTTTAGAGCTATTACAGCATCGCTTAAGGACCTGCGTGAGATCAAAGGCTATAAATCAGATCTTGATATGCAGGAGCAGATGGCAAGGATTGATAAACTCCGCAGGGAAGCTGCCGGTGACACCAGTGATAACAGAATCGCGGTAGTGCTTTCCGGATGTCTGGAGGATTACTGTGAATGAAGCTGTATATCGATAAGCCGAATGCAAAGCAAGAACTCGCATTGAAAGCAAAGGCAAAGCATGTTGGTTATGGTGGTGCCAGAGGTGGGGGAAAGTCCTGGTTTGTCAGGACAAAGTCAAAGCTCATGTCTGCTAAATATCCAGGGATAAAGATACTGATAGTAAGACGTACTTATCCGGAACTCTTGAATAACCATATAAATATACTTGTTCCGGAATTAAAAGGGCTTGCTAAATATAACAAGTCAGAGAAGATATTTACATGGATTAATGGCAGCACTATTAAGATGGGATACTGCTCTAACGATGCTGATCTGCTCCAGTACCAGGGAGCGGAGTATGATATCATATTTTTAGACGAAGCTACGAACCTGTCCGAGCTGCAAATGAAGACTATCGTTGCCTGCCTTAGAGGTGTTAATGGATTCCCAAAGAGGATATATTATACTTGTAATCCGGGAGGAGTTGGACACAGCTACATAAAGAGGATCTTCGTTGATCGTGTGTATGAAGACGGAGAAGATCCGGATGACTACGAGTTCGTTCAGGCATTGGTTCAGGATAACAAGATCCTCATGGCTACTCAGCCGGACTACATCAAGCAACTCATGGCACTTCCCCCTAAGATAAAAGAAGCATGGCTAAATGGATCATGGGATGTATACGAAGGTCAATTTTTTGAGGATTTTACGGATCGACAGGATGGATACCTTACAGGAGAGTGGAGTCATGTCATAGAGCCTTTTGAGATACCGGCACACTGGAAGATATACAGATCTTTTGACTGGGGTTATAACAAACCGTTTTCCTGCGGATGGTATGCAGTATCCGAAGATGATGTTATCTACAGGATACTTGAACTGTACGGATGTACAAAGACACCAAACGAGGGAGTTAAGTGGATACCACCAAAAGTATTCGGAGAGATACACCGAATTGAGACGGAGCATAGGTGGTTAAAAGGCAAGCAGATCATAGGTATAGCAGATCCTGCTATATGGGATGCCCAGACAGGAGAGTCTATAGCGGATACTGCTGCAAAGCATCAGGTGTTCTTTTCTAAGGGTGATCATGAGAGGATACCAGGATGGATGCAATGCCATTACAGACTTACTCAGGATGATAATGGCAAATCAATGTTCTATGTTTTCAATAACTGCAAGCAATTCATACGGACCATCCCACTGCTCATATATGATGAGCATAGGGTAGAAGATATAGATACTGATGGTGAGGATCACATTGCTGATGAATGGAGATATATGCTAATGAGCAGACCGATATCACCAAGACTTGCAAGTGAGCCGGATCATTACAACGATACACCACAGGCTATGTTCCTTGACATCAAAAAGGAAGACATTATAGCAAAGCCAAAGAGAAGGAGGATGCAGATCATTGGCTAAAAATGTTACTA
>JABUTA010000298.1 GCA_021443845.1 Parasporobacterium sp. | reverse complement strand
TGCTGCAAGTCTGCTTCTCAGGTCCTTCTGCTTTTCCAAAACTATCGATCCTGCAATGTCCTTAATCTCCTCCGGAAATCCACCCTCAGGCTCATAAACATTTATTCCTATTCCCATAACTACCCAGTCAAGACTCTGGGATTCCATGCTGATAGATGCTTCTGTAAGAATGCCGCAGATTTTCCTTCCGTTGACGAATACATCATTTACCCACTTTATGCCGGGTTCGGAATCTGTGCACTCCTCTATTGAACGGCAAATAGCCACAGCCGCTGCAGTCGTAATGTGCGTAGCGTCTGCTGCGGACAAAGGCAGCCGGATAAGTGTGCTCATGTATATCCCTGTACCTGCCGGTGAGTAAAATGTCCTGCCTCTTCTGCCTCTGCCCTGGTCCTGACACTCGGAAATAACGGTGTACCAGTCAGGTAATTCCTTTTCATGCTGTTTCAGATATGTGTTGGTTGATGAAATGCTTCTGTGACATTCCAGCTGATACTCACAGGCATCTTCACCCAGATATGACATTATCTTGTTGACACTCAGCACATCGTTAAGATTTCCCAGCCTGTAGCCTTTGTTATTAACTGCCTCAATGTCATATCCTTCGTCCTGCAGCTGTCTGATGGCTTTCCAGACAGCTGCCCTGGTTATATCCAGCTCCCGGGCAATCACGCTTCCGGAAATAAAATTCCCCTCATTATTTTCAAGCAGGATTGCAAGCTGTTCCTTTGTTGTCATGCTGGTCCCCTTTATCTGATATAATTTTTTCTGAAATACTGTTTCGCTTTCTGTGTTAAGAAGAAAATATTCTCAAAAGCGACGCAGGTTTATTATTCCATATGCGCATCACAATGTCAACTTTATATGTTATTTATAGTTTACATTAAAATCTATTTCCATCTGCAGCAGCAAAGTCCTCCTCAAGTTATCCCAATTATACCCAAATATAAAAATCTTCAATGGGATAACTGCAAAACCGGGAGCTGCCTTAAGCAGCTCCCGGCCTGTTCGGTAGATAAACAACCTTTCAGTTATTTACTATGTCTTATTATTTAGATTTTTTTCTTCTTCTCAGAAGTTCAACTCCGCCAAAGCCTGCAACTGCAACTGATATCATTCCCATGATTGCAAATAACATCATGTTGTTTTCATCGCCTGTCTTGACTGTCTTCTTATCAGGATTGTTAGGCTTGTCGCCGCCGCCGCCAGGATTGTTACCTCCGCCGCCGCCTCCGCCGCCGTTTCCGTCGGCTTCATCTCTGATGAGGATTACTCCTGCGGCGTTCATGACTACGGTAGATCTGCCTGCGTCAACTGTGCCGTCTGCATTCAGAACAAACTTGGTATCAGTTGTTACCTTGTATCCCTTAGGAGCTACAACTTCTCTCAATGTGTAAACCTCGCCTGTTGTCAGACCTGTAATCACATGAGGCTGTTTTGCAGATACCCACTGTTCGAAAACTTTACCATTAGAGTCGATAATCTGGATGAGTGCACCTTCAAGCTCTGCTCCGTTGGCAATATCAACCTTGGAAACGCTTATACTTGTAGGCTTGTCCTCTACAAGGAGCACTCCTTCCGTCGTTGTGGTTCCGGTGTAAGTTACCTTACCCGTCTCGTCTACTGTAAATGTTGTCTTCTCTGCTACTTCGTAGCCGTGTGGTGCTGTAGTCTCAACAAGAGTGTATACCTCACCCGGTTTGAAGTTCTTAACTTCTACTTCATGCGGTTTCTTCTTGTCGGATGTCCAGCCCGGTACAACATCTTTTCCGTTCTTATCAACGATTCTGAGTTCTGCACCGTCAAGTTCTTCCTTAGAGTTGATATCAACCTTAGAAATCTTGATTACTATCGGCTTGTCCTCTATCAGAAGAACGCCTTCGGTAGTTGTGGTTCCGGTGTAAG
>JABUTA010000297.1 GCA_021443845.1 Parasporobacterium sp. | reverse complement strand
AAAACAAGCAGAATAAACAACAATATTATCAATGCACCGCCGATTATACCCAGCTCCTCACAAACGATGGAAAATATCATATCTGTGTGAGGCTCAGGTATGACATTCTTCTGGATGCTCTTTCCAAGGCCCTTTCCGAACAAGCCTCCGGAACCTATGGCATACAGGCCCTGTTTTATCTGATATCTCAGCGTTTCCGAATTCTCCACGGGAACATTAAGCCAGGCATAAATGCGTCCCATTCTATAGGGAAATGCAATGACCATACCCACGCCGGCAGCCAATGCTGCTCCTATGATAGCGATGAGGTATTTTATTCTGGGACTTATCACCAGCAGCATTATATATCCTATCGCAAATATAATGATGGCAGTACCCAGGTCTTTTGTGATTATTGCAACTACTGCTGCTCCGGCAGTCATGGCCGCCAACGGTATGATGTATCCCAGATGAGCCTTTATAACTTTCCTCAGGCCCTTTTCCCTGATGGTCCTGACGGACGTCTTCAGTTTGAATTCCTCTTCATTATTTATGTCATTAATATATCTGCAGATAATAAATGCTGTCAGAAGGAGCACACCTATCTTGAGAAATTCAGCCGGTTGAAATTTGAATCCTCCGCCTATGGGGATCCACCTTTTGGCACCCTTCGTATCGCTTCCCACAAAATAACACATTCCGCACAGAGCCAGGGTAATAAAATATGCAGGAACAGCCACAATCATCCAGAATCTGACAGGAATGAAATTCATTATTATAATGGCCAGGAATCCGATCAGTGCAAATATTCCCTGCTTTTTGATCAGATCCACGTCATAGGAGCTTGCACTGTACTGCATCATGATTCCCAGTATTACAAGAACCAGCACTATAAGAAGTATCGGCCAGTCCATTATACTGTTTTTATGCTCTTTATCAGGCCTGTTTTTTCTTTTTTTCAAAGTCATAATCTGTTCGCGAATTCCTTGAACATTTTTCCTCTCTGTTCGTAGTTTTTGAACTGCCCCCAGCTGGCACAGGCAGGGGACAGCAGGACTGCATCACCTTCCACTGCAAGTTCAGCGCATTTACTTACTGCCGCCTCAAGGTCAGGTTCCATATATACAGCATTGAATCCGCATTCTATGGCCGTATCTCTGATTTTTTCAGCAGTCTGCCCTATCAGTACCATTGCCTTTACTTTTCCGTTAAAGCCCCTGATCCAGTCTGTAAAATCCAGACCTTTATCATATCCTCCTGCAATAAGAACCGTAGGAGCCACCATGGATTCAACCGCCTTTGCTGCTGCATCTGTATTAGTGCCCTTGGAATCATTGTAATATGCAACTCCGTTTTTCGTGCACACATACTCAATCCTGTGTTCTACCGCTTTAAATGTCCTGATGGTTTCCGATATGATTTCCCCGGATACCCCTGCAGCCAGGGCAATACCTGCAGCTGCCATGATATTTTCCACATTATGTTCTCCCATAAGATTTGTATTTTTCCTGTCGATTATCGGAATGATCTGATCTCCATCCTTATATACGATCATGTCCCCGTCCAGGCAGATACCCTTTTCCAGAGTAACTTTTCTTGAAAAGTATAGAGGCTCGGGAGTTATATTCCCTGAAAGTTCCCTCAGGTATTCATCATCATAATTTATGATGCATTTCTCTGAAGGCAGCTGATTGCGGGCTATCTCCATCTTGCATAATGCATAGTTTTCAAAGCTGCCGTGTCTGTCCAGATGATCAGGAGTCAGATTCAGCACTGCAGAAATCTCCGGATGAAACATGTCCGTGGATTCCAGCTGGAAGCTTGATACCTCTGCCACTATCACACTGTCTTCACAGGTATCAGCCGCTACCGATGCAAAGGACGTACCTATATTTCCCACAACAAACACACTGCTGAAGGCATTCTTCAT
>JABUTA010000296.1 GCA_021443845.1 Parasporobacterium sp. | reverse complement strand
ATTGAAGCAGTAAGAACCTCAAAACATGGGGCATCATGATACATTATTATGCGGTCATCGATACAAATGTTCTTGTATCAGCACTGCTGAAACTGGAAAACAATTAAAAAATGGAGATTACATATTTATGGAAGTTGTTATTAATCTGATTTTGACCCTTTGCACAGGGTTTGCCCTGATTTACGGGCTGCTTCATAGAAGCCGGGCGATCTATGTGCAGCTGCTGGCTTCCGGGGCCGGTGTTATGATGCTGGGAAGCTTATTTCAGATGCTCTGTACTTTGACCGGCATTGATATTTCCGGTCGGTTCCATGTGGGATACTTCAGTATGGTAGGAACGTTTATGTTTTTCTTTTCCGCCAATTACGGGCAGATGGATTCGCTGATCGATCTTCCCAAAGAGAAAGCAGGAAAATACAGTCTTCTTTCTTTTGCGGCGGTCATCCCTGTTTTGCTGCTGTATATTGCAGTGCTGCTCAGTGAATGTACGATGGCATATAAAATCTCCGCCCTGTTTCCGGTTGTTTTCATCGCACTGTCAGAGTATTACAGTTTCAAGCTGTTGATCTGTCCTGATGTGGAGGGCGGTGTTATCCGTTCCATCAGGCCGTCCAATGCACTGCTGTGCATATTCGGTCTGGGCTGCAGTCTGCACCTTGCCGGAGGTGCGTATCAGAGTCTGGCGATAAGCGGGACAGGCAGACTGGTGATGGCTGCCGTGGCTGCAGCGCTTATTCCTGTGCTGTTGGGAGGTGTTCGTAAATGGACAACCTGATTCTGGTCGTATTCTTCTGTATAGTCATCCCGATCGGCCTGACACTGTTCCTGGTTGATAAAAAATCCAGGATGACACTCGGATTCCTTATCTTGGGTATGTGTGCATGTCTGTTTATTTCTGCGGTAAACAGTTTTATACTGAAAATAACGAACTTCGACCGGGTTTATGTAACAACAAACCTCACTCCCGTCACCGAGGAACTGATCAAGTTTTTTGTAATATTCTGTTTCGCTGTGTTTGTTTCCAGGAAAACAGAAGAACTTATCAATGTGTCCCTGGCAACGGGCATCGGTTTTGCGATTTTTGAGAACGTGGTCCTTATCTTAAGCGGCAGCGGCAGTTCGAATCTCGCATGGGCCATTACCCGTTCTTTTGCTGCCAGCTTAATGCACGGTGTATGTACCGCGCTGGTGGGCTATGGGCTGTCCTTTGTGGGGAAGAAGAGAAAATTCCTGGTTTCGGGAACCTTTGCCCTGCTGACAGCCGCAATTTCTTATCATGCAATATTCAACGTGCTGGTACAGAGCGAATACAGCTATATAGGTTTTGTGATGCCTCTGCTGACATATATACCCTTCATAATAGCGTACAGACAGCAGAAAAAAGGTTCCGGAGATCCGAATTCCTCTTAATGCCGGATAACTTTTCTTTTATTGAATTTTACATGGTTATGTGATATCCTCACGCGAGGTAATGAGGAAAACATGTTAACCATGCGGATTTCACCCGGTTTCTTCTTCACTCGTTGCAGAAATTCAGAATATAATGTTACAGAGCAGTGTAACAACTGATTATATGAAAAGGAGAACATATCTCATGAAAACAAAAATGATTATGGCAGTCACGCCTGTCATCGTTATGATGTCCTTGCTTCTGCCGACAAACGTGTATGCAATGTATTATCCAGAAATTGAACGTACCCCCCCTCTGAAACTGGATCGGTTTTCGGTTCGACCGGGACGGGTATGATTGTTGTCATAGTTATCGGAGCAGCAGTTATATTAGCCATTCTGGCAATATGGTTGTTAAAAAAGAAAAAGAAAAAAGAAAACTGACTGAGAAAAGGAGAACAGATCTCATGAAAGCTAAAATGATTATGGCAGTCACGCCTGTCATCGTTATGATGTCCTTGCTTCT
>JABUTA010000295.1 GCA_021443845.1 Parasporobacterium sp. | reverse complement strand
TGGCAGAGGGAGATATCGGAACCATTATCTGTGAGAAAACTCCTTTCTACGCTACAAAGGGCGGTCAGGAAGCTGATAAAGGCCTTATTACCACTGCTTCTGCAGAGTTCGAAGTAAAAGACGTACTTAACCTGGCCAATGGCGTTTATGGCCATGTAGGTGTGGTTACTAAAGGTCAGCTGGTAGTTGGAGATGAAATCAATCTGGCTATTGATGAGTCATTAAGAAATGACACAGCTAAGAACCATTCAGCCACACATCTTCTTCAGGCAGCCTTAAGAGAAGTACTCGGGGATCATGTTGAGCAGGCAGGCTCCAGCGTAAATGCAGACAGACTGCGTTTTGATTTTACACATTTCTCAGGAATGTCTACTGATGAAATAAAGAATGCCGAAGCTATTGTTAATGAAAAGATTTCCGCATCCCTTCCTGTGAGAACAGATGTAATGTCTCTTGAGGATGCAAGGAAAACCGGAGCTATGGCTCTGTTCGGCGAAAAATACGGTGACAGGGTACGAGTTGTAAATATGGGTGATTATTCAGTAGAACTCTGCGGTGGTACCCATGTTGATAATACCGGTGTTATCGGATCATTTAAGATTGTTTCCGAGGGCTCTGTTGCATCCGGAGTAAGAAGAATCGAAGCTATCACAGGTCAGGGGGTTCTGGATTATTATGCAGCAGTTGAAGAAGTTCTTAATGAATCTGCTGCCAGAGCAAAGGTTACTGCCGATAAGCTGCCCCAGAAGATTGATGATCTTCAGGCTCAGATCAAAGAACTTCAGGCAGAAATCGCAAAGATGAAGAGCGAGGCTGCAAAGGGCTCACTTGGAGAGATTGAAATTCAGGAAATCAACGGCATCAGGCTTGTTACAAGAAAACTCACCGGTGTTGGAATGAACGAATTAAGAGACCTGGGTGATGATATCAAGTCTCAGATAGGTGAAGGTGTTGTTGTTCTTGCATCTGAAGCAGACGGTAAGGTTAATCTGATAGTAACAGCTACAGAAGGTGCCATTGCCAAGGGGGCTCATGCAGGCAATATCATAAAGCAGATAGCTCCTATGGTGGGCGGAGGCGGCGGCGGACGCCCCAATATGGCCCAGGCCGGCGGAAAGAATCCGGCAGGTATAGATGCAATGCTTGAAAAGGTTAAAGAACTTATGTAAAGGAGCTTTGTGATGGAAAATGTTTTTTTGAATACTTATGAATTCGGAAAAACATCTGACGGACAGACAGTAAACGCGTATATCATTGAAAATATCAACGGTATACGCGTTGAATTTTTGAATCTGGGCTGTATAATCAGACAGCTTTGGGTCATGAAGTCAGATGATACATATGTAAATATAGTACATGGACTGGATACTGTCGCTGATTATGAAAATGACGGATGCCATTTCGGGGCTTTTATCGGTCGATTCGCCAACAGAATAAAAGATGCAAAATTTGAACTGAACGGAACGGAATACTGCCTGAAAAAAAATGACGGAGAAAATTTCCTCCACGGATACTGGGACAAGAAGCTGTTCACTGCTGAGCCCCTTCCTGCAAAAACACTTGAAGAAGCCCAGAAGGGAATAGTTTTTACATACCAGAGTCCTGATCTTGATGACGGTTTTCCAGGCAGTGTCGATGTAAAGGTTACATATCTTCTTGATGATGATAATATTCTTCACATGGATTATGAAGCAGTTTCTGATAAGGATACTGTAATGAATTTTACAAATCACAGTTATTTCAATGTGGGAGCAGACCAGAAGGTATCTGTGAATGCGGATCAGTACCTTGAGGCGACAGATGATAAGATTCCGACAGGCACAGTACTTAATGTGGATGATCATCCGGAGATGGACATACGGTCATTCAGAAGCATTGATGAAAACACTCCTTCATGGGGATATTTCGATCATTGCTACGTG
>JABUTA010000294.1 GCA_021443845.1 Parasporobacterium sp. | reverse complement strand
CTTAAATTATAAAAAAATTCTGTATGAGAATCTAATAGGATATAGTATAATAATATAAGCAATGCTTATATCAATGATATAAAGAGGAGTTATCATGACGATACGGGAAATGCAATGGATGCTGCAGTTATTTCAAACTAAAAATATGAAAAAGGCCGCGGAAACACTTTATGTTTCCCAGCCCGCTTTAAGCCAGTGCCTGCACCGCCTTGAGAAAGAATTAGGCTTTCCCCTGTTCATCAGGACGTACAGGGGGCTGGAGCCTACAAAGCAGGGGATGCTTTTCCAGGAAACCTGTGAACAGATTTTGTCTGCCTATGAGAATTTCATGACAAAGACAGCTTTGTTGGACAAGGAAACCCTTTCCAGTGTCGTAATCGGGCTGCCCCCTTATCAAAGTTCCATTATTTCTGCCCCATTGATCCAGGTATTGCAAAAGAAATACCCCACTATCTGCTTTTCTGTCAGGGAGTCCTTTCATGAGGAACTGGTGCAAGGCTTGCGGCAAAACAAACTCCAGCTGTTCATCTCGAATGGAAGTAAGGAGCAGGATAAGGAATTCCAATATCATGATTTCGGCTATTTTATGGATGCAATCTGCTTAAGGACAGGCAGTCCTCATAACAAGGATACTTTCGTTCAGAATGGTATCCATTATATAGATCCGTATGTTTTGAGTGATGAAGCCTGGGCTGTGACGCGCAAAGGTCAGGATTCCAGAAACCGCATGGATCTGCTTTTCGAATTTCTCGGTTTGACACCTGTTATCGTGCAGGAAACGCACCTGATTGCCACACTGCATGAACTGGCCGTGCGGGGTATTGCTTGCTCAATCATTCCATATATGCATAGTTTGGTGGAAAAGACCCACTCAGAAGAGAATATTTATTTCATACCGGAAAATTATAAGATTCCCAAGAACAAACGCTATATTGTGTGCCTGAAAGAAACAGAAAAGCATCTGCCGGGAGACTTTTTGGAGTTTTTGGGAGCTACCCTTAGAAAGATCGAATTATAGCAATCCATAGGACATTGCAAAGGAAGCCACTATGACGGATAAAGAACTCATCTATATTAAGACGATTGCAGACGAGAAAAATTTGACCCGTGCGGCGGAGGTGCTGCATATTGCTCAGCCTTCTCTGACTCAGCTGCTGCACCGGATTGAAGAACGGCTGGGGGCGGCGCTTTTTGTGCGGGACAAGAAAGGCATGACGTTGACGCCGGCAGGGCAGCTGTACTATGCCATGGCCAGGGATGTGCTGGGCAGCCGGCAGGCGTTCCTGGATAAATTGGCACAGCTGAAGCTGGAAGAGAACCAGAAGCTGAACATCAGCGCATCTTGGTATAATACGCTGCTGATTTTGAACAAGGTGATTCCGGTATTCCGGGAAAAATTTCCTACGGTGAAGCTGACCAACGTCCTGCGTATTTTATAATTGCAGTACAAAGGAACTATGGAAAAGAAGTCGGTGAAAATCCTTTGAATTATGAAGGGTATCAGAAAGTATCTGCCAAGACCGTGATCCCTATTGCAGGTGGCGAAAATGAAAACATCCGCTTCGGTTTCCGTGATTTATTGGAAATAAAAGCTGATGAAAAAATTTATGCTGCTTTTCAGCATCCGGTACAGCTCAATGAGGATGGTACAGTAAGCCCCAGCCAGGCTCCCGGTGTGGGCTTGGATATCAACAGAGACGTACTAAAGGATTATAAAGTGGCAGAAGCTTATGTCAGCCCTTCCTCCGGCACCTCATACAGATACCGGGCTGCGTGTTGATGCGTCAGGCTGTGAGGCAGTGATGATTATCCTTGACATTTCTTGCAATTTCTGTTAAAGTACATTTATGGTGCATATACAACAAAAGAGGTGATTACATGTGGAACCCTGAGGAATGTTTTTGCATGCGTTTGAAAGACAGGGA
>JABUTA010000293.1 GCA_021443845.1 Parasporobacterium sp. | reverse complement strand
ATCAAGAAGAAGATTGTTGATGCGGCTCCTGAGCTTAAACCGATAGTCGACGAATATTACGGAATAAGAATCCTTAATCAGGAGTTCGTTGAGACCCTTATATCATTTATCATATCCCAGAATTCCAATATTCCCAGAATCAGGAAGACTGTCAGGGAGATATCGAAGACTTATGGAAAGCTCATAGACGAAGCTGACGGAGCCTGCTCATTTCCGGATATTGAAGCGCTGGACAGTATATCAGAACAGGATTACAGGAATCTGAAAACAGGCTTTCGCGCAGCATATCTCAGGGATGCTGTCAACAGACTCATCTCAGGTGAGATAGATGAAAATGAACTTAAGAATATGGACTTCAGAACTGCCAAGAACACTCTTATGACAATAAAGGGAGTAGGCGATAAGGTCGCAAACTGCGTATTACTGTTCGGACTCGGATTCAGAAACGCATTCCCGGTTGATGTCTGGATTAAACGAATCATGGAAGAGCTGTATTTCGGCCGGGATACTGACAAAACAGTGATAGAAAACTATGCTGCAGATAAATTCGGTGAGCTGGGCGGATATGCCCAGCAGTATCTTTTTATTTATGCCAAAAATAAATGATAAAATCATTGAATATTCACAAATAACTATTGCAAACAAAGGTTGGATGGGGTAATATAACAGCATGTTTAGCACTCAGTTATAAAGAGTGCTAATAATACAAAAGGAGGCAATGAGATGAAATTAGTACCATTAGCAGACAGAGTAGTACTTAAACACGTAGAAGCAGAAGAAACAACAGCATCAGGAATCGTTTTACCGGGACAGGCCAAAGAGCAGCCGCAGTTCGCAGAAGTAATTGCAGTAGGCCCCGGCGGAATGGTTGACGGCAATGAAGTTGTTATGAATGTTAAAGTGGGCGATAAGGTTATTTATTCAAAATATGCAGGAAACGAAGTTAAGCTTAACAAAGAAGAATTCGTTATCGTTCGTCAGAATGATATCCTTGCAATCGTTGAATAATATCAGTTAATTATACAGCCCTGCCCGGTATGTACCGAAGAGGGCTTACAGGAGGAAATAAAAATGGCAAAAGAAATCAAATACGGCGCAGAAGCCCGGGAAGCTCTCGGAAAAGGCGTTGATGCGCTGGCTAATACAGTAAAGGTTACATTAGGACCAAAAGGAAGAAATGTTGTTCTTTCAAAGCCATATGGTGCACCTCTCATTACAAATGACGGTGTTTCCATTGCAAAGGAAATCGAACTTGAAGACGAATTCGAAAACATGGGTGCAAAGCTTGTTATGGAAGTTGCTACAAAGACCAATGATGTAGCAGGTGACGGAACAACTACAGCCACAGTTCTTGCTCAGGCAATGATCAGTGAAGGCGGCAAGAACCTTGCAGCAGGTGCCAACCCGATCATTTTAAGAAACGGTATGCAGAAAGCATGTGACTGTGCAGTAGAAGCTCTTAAGGAAATGAGCAGCCCTGTATCAGGCAAGGATCAGATCACAAGAGTAGCAGCTATCTCAGCAGGCAGCGAAGATGTAGGCGTAATGGTAGCCGATGCTATGGAAAAGGTTACAAACGATGGCGTTATCACCATCGAAGAATCCAAGACAATGCAGACAGAGCTGGATCTTGTAGAAGGTATGCAGTTCGACCGGGGATACATTTCAGCATATATGTGCACCAACCTTGAAAAGATGGAAGCGGAGCTGGATGATCCTTACATCCTCATTACAGATAAGAAGATCAGCAGCATCCAGGAAATCCTTCCTCTTCTTGAAGAAGTAGTAAAGTCAGGTGCAAAGCTTCTTATTGTTGCCGAAGATATTGAAGGTGAAGCACTTACAACACTTATTGTAAACTCACTTAGAGGTACATTCAAGGTTGTTGCAGTTAAGGCTCCGGGCTATGGAGACAGAAGAAAAGAAATGCT
>JABUTA010000292.1 GCA_021443845.1 Parasporobacterium sp. | reverse complement strand
GTAGAAGAACAAGAAGAAGATGATAAAATTAATTTTAATCCAGATTTAATTGATAAATTAAATAATTGTACTAAAAATATATTTTGTGGTAATAGAATATTTACATGTGGGAATAAATCTGAAAGTGAACGGGATGAATGAAATTTTAATTTATGCAAGGCAGATAATAATCCTGCTTTTTCTGGCATATGAAGCGTTTGAAGATATCAGGACAGGGACGGTAAATACCGGGGCAATTGCCTTATGCGGTGCAGCAGGACTGATAATAAATATAATAACCGGGGAACCCGGAACATATTCAATGCTGACAGGAACCATCCTGGGAGGGTTGATGGTATTGATCTCATTTTTAAGCAGGGAGGCTGTAGGGATGGGAGATGCTCTCATCATGGTTTCTCTCGGACTGACCCTGGGATACGAAAAAGCGGTAATACTGACACTTGCTGCATTTATAATGGCGGCGCTGTGTTCGGTCTGTCTGATGGTAAAGGGTTACAGAAAGAAGAAAGAAAGCATTCCTTTCGCACCGTTTCTTATGGGGGGATATCTGCTGGTACTGGGTGTGTGCCGGTGAAAATACAGAACAGGAAAAGTACATATGAGAATAAACATGAACAGCGGTTATTTAAGGCAGAAGGGCAGCTTTACCCTGGAGGCGGCAGTTTTAATCCCCCTGATACTGATAATATACACAGCTGTGATATATCTGGCCTTTCTTGCATATGACAGGGCAGTAATGACGGCAGAAACCTGCAGGGTGGTACTGGAAAATGCGGGTACATCAGACATATCAGCCGGAACTATCGGCAGTGACCTGCAGGGCGTATTGGTGAAGAAACTCCTGGCCTCCGGAAATGTAACTGCATCTGTGACCGGAGGCGATGAAAAGGCATATGCTTCAGCGTCAGCTGAATTTATCATTCCTCTTGCAATGATGAGGAAAATGCTTGGTGAAGGTACGTTATGCACGTCTGCGTCAGTGGAAGTCTCAAATCTGAAGGGGAGAAAACAGCTTCTTCTGTATAAAAACCTGTTTGACGGGTGGAAACATCTGACAGCTGAAGGGTAACACAGGGGTTTACGCATAAAAGGAGAAAATATGAACATAACATACAGAACCGGGATAAACGGCAGCTTTATGGTCATGTCCGGAATATACTCTGAGAGTATAGATGAATTTTCCATGAAGATGCTGTCGGTCAACCGGATTCCGGGGCTTATAAGCGTCAGCAGGGAAGAAGTAAACGGAGAAGGCAGTCTGATATATGACATTTCGTCAAGACAGTCATTCGGAAAGACACTTGAAATGAATAAGCTGTCAAGAAAAGAACTTAAGGTTCTTGTGGAGGCTCTGAAAGACTGCTCTGACAGGGTTGAAGGATATCTGCTGGAACCGGACAGGCTGATTCTGGAACCTGATATGATATACACAGACCCTGAGAGAAAAAAATACCGTTTCTGCTTTGACCCTGCATCATCCGGACGTATGAAGGATGATCTTAAAAAGCTGTTTGACAGGATAATCAACTATATAGATTATTCTGATCCTGTGCTGGTCAGAATGGCTTATGAAATGAGCATCGCTGTTCAGAAGGAAGGATTCAGCCTGAAAGATCTTTCGGAATGCATCAGAAAAAATGAAACAGAGGAAGAGCTGTCGGTACGCAAAATAAAATGTATTCCTGAAAATGGTTTTCCCGGGGAGGATGCCGTAAATGAACTCAGAGAAGAAGCGGCAGCATATGCAGGGCATTTACATGACACGTATGAACCGGAGTCCTTTGATGCGGACACAGGGTTCTTTGATAAACTGAAGAACTATCTCAGGGACAGAAACCTGAAAGAAATAGTTGCGGATATTGATGACGGAGTTTTTATAAGGGAGGTAAAAAGAAGTAAGGGAAGGATAGAATTCAGTAAGAGCAGAAAAA
>JABUTA010000291.1 GCA_021443845.1 Parasporobacterium sp. | reverse complement strand
TGCCTGCTGACTGTGCACACGATTACTGATTTCCCTGCTGGTTTCTGAATTCCTTCGGAGTCATGCCTTCGGATTTACGGAACACATGACTGAAATAGTTTGGCTCATTATAGCCTATCTGCAATGCTATATCCGCCAGCTTCATGTTGGTGGTGGTCAGCAGCTCCTTGGCATATTCTATTCTCATAGACGTAAGATAGCTGATAAATGTGCGGCCCTGTTTCTGGGAAAATACCGTGCTGAAATGTGCCGCGCTCATTCCTACATACTTTGCCACGCTTATAAGTGAAATATTAGGATCGCAGAAATTTTCAGCAACATATTTCTCCGCAAGGCTTATTACGTGGTTGTTCTTTGCATCGCTCTGTCTGTCATCCTTAAATCCCAGTGCTGTCTCCAGCAGTGCCCGGGCGGTCCGGCGGAAATCCTCATATTTTCCTGAGGCTCTGAACACATCATGCTTCTCTATTATCCGCTCGGCTATGTCATTTTCACTTTCCTCCGGAGAGGCCTGCTTACCCATGTGAACTGCCACCTTCATGAGCTGCACCAGGGCATTATATCTTACCAGAGTGCTTCCGAACTGTTCCCTGTCCAGACCTTTCATTATGCTGTCATACAGCTCGGCTGTATCATCCGTCTCCGCCATTTTGATCTTCTGATAAAGGTCGGAGCCGAAGGGTCCGGTGAAATGTACGATGTCGGCTGTAATACTCAGCCTGTCATCCACATTTACCACTCTGCCGGCAGACACTCCGCCTATCTTCTTCAGCAGGGAGGCGGCATTTTTATGTGCCTCGCTTATTTCTCCCAGCCGCTGTACTCTGCCGCCGATGACTGTGGTCACCACCGGGGACAGGTCACAGGTCTCGTGCCTCAGGATGTTCACGAACTGGTATACTCTTTCCTCCAGTGCATCGGCATCATTATCACACAGCAGCACTGACAAGGTGTCCACTCCGCTGAAGAAATACATTATCTGCTTTCTTCCTGCTGTCAGACGTTCTATGATATCCCGCATTCTTTTATGATCCAGCTCCGGCATATCAAAATAAAATACCACCACCTGGTAATATGACCGTATGATGTCATAGCCGTGTTTTCTGGCCTGGGCCAGAAGGTCCGCCGTTTCCGTTCCCCCGTACAGAAGCTGCTGCATGAAATGCTTTCGCAGTGCAATCTTGACTTCATCATTGTCAAATTCATCTCTGGCGGTGCTCCGGGTCTTTTCCTTTTCTATCTGACCGGCCATTTCTTCGATGGCTTTCACTATATCAGCGGGACGCACAGGCTTCATAAGGTACTGGTCCACTCCCAGGGAGATGGCCTTCCGGGCGGAATCCATATCACCGAAGCCGGTTATTACGGCCACCTTCAGCCAGGGCATGATATCCTTCGCATGCTCTATCAACCCAAAGCCGTCCAGAAACGGCATCCTGATATCTGTCAGAAGAATATCCGGCATAAGATCCTGCATCATGGACAGGGCCATCTCCCCGTCCGAAGCCTCGCCGCAGAAGGAATAGGGTCCCTGCATTTTTTCCACAGCATTTCGTATGCTCTGTCTTATGAGAATTTCGTCCTCTACTACAAATATCTGATACATCTGTTTCCACTCCCTGTCCGGCGGCAATTACCATATGCCATAAGTCCCCGCAATTCAGTACGTTACGTGTTCTCTGCTCCGGCTGTTTTATCAGCCCTGCCTCAGCATGGCAGCATGTAAGCGGTTCCGGAATCGCCGACTCTGCAATTCTAGCACCAACACCATAGGGTGGTCAAATACTGCTGCTGAAGCGGCAGGTGAGAATATCCGCAGCGAGCCTTTTTTCTCGAAATCTCACTGAGGGTACCTTATCCGACATCCGCAGCAGGCTATTTTTCTCATGCCCATCCTCTACCGCCCGATGTCTCGAGAAAAAACTATCGCT
>JABUTA010000290.1 GCA_021443845.1 Parasporobacterium sp. | reverse complement strand
CCCAGTTTTGTGTGCACGGATTGTCATTATATATATACCAGGCCAGATTTATCGATGCGGAGTTGTCCTGTCCGTTAGAGCTGGAGCACCAGCTATATTCAAACGCTATATCGGAAGGATCCTCTTTATCAGCTTCAATCTTATATATTTTATATGTAATTCCGCCTTCGGATCTGGTTCCTTTATCTACTGCGGTAAAGGTTGCCGCTCCCATGGAAGATTTTCCCGTAATATTGGATGTATCCAGTTCAAAGAGTCTCTGGTTAGTTTCTTCAAGCAGATATGGAACCCTTACATAGAAAACAGGATTTACAATGGTGCAGCTCTTGTAATTGATATAACTTTCCGTTGGCACACTCATAGCCAGCTTCATGTTGATGGTATTTCCCGGATAGTATGAATTGTTTCCCTTGTCCATGGATGCAGTAATATTCGTCCTGAAGTTACCGCCGTTATCTGTTCTGAACCAGCATTCTACAGTACCTTCCTTGCCTTCAAATACAGCCTTTAAAGTACATATTGCAGATGCCGCATTGTTTAAAAGGACTCCCTCACATCTTCCGTTATTGACGATGGTATATCCAAGGCTGGCCTGGCTAGGGCGACTGCTCCAACTCCAGCACTGACCCGCCTTAATCACATTAAGATGATATTCCATAGTTCTCGGGTATTCATCTTCCTGCATATAATCTGCGAAATTCAGATTGGTTGCTTTGGTCAGATCCGGGATTTCAAACGTTCTTCCTTTAGATGTTGTAACCTTAATATTGCTTGCTGTGCCGCCTGCATAAAGTCCCGGCACAGACATTATAACCACATTTATGTTCTCATCGAAAGTCAGGGTAACATCACAGGCAGAGCTGTCTCCAAGGCCCCTGTTTCCTAAAGTAAATCCGCCCAGATGATAGGTCTTACCGTATTTGGTATAGAAATCCTGATTATAATTCCAGTCGATGACATCCCTATCCCAGTTGCCCACACTGATACTCGGCTCCGGGGTAACCAGCTTCATAGAAATGGTTCTGGTTCCGTAAACATATTTCTGTTCATTCAGCTCCGGATCGTAAAGCTTGGCAAATGCTTCGCAGACGATGGACGCGGTATTTCCGCTTTTATAATACTCGCCTCCAACCATTCGGAAGGTCATAGGTCCGGTTCCGTCAATTGTAACCAGATCACCTTTCGGCTGCTGCAGGATAATAACAGTCTTATCTTTAGTGATGTAGCCCACTTTGAGATCTTCTGTAATATCATTATCGCCTTCCTTGGCCGAAACAATATTCCATGTATTTAATTTGGAATTTACATAGATTCCTTTCGGAACTGTATAAACCCAATATTCCTCACCGGCTGCCGCAAGAGCATATGGCTCATAGTCAGACCAGTTACGGGCACCGGAAGTAACTCTGAAACGGGTTGCTTCCCCGCCTGAGCCTCCGCCCTGGAATGTTCCGACCGAAAGATAAGGTTCCTCGCTATTCAGGTATGAATTCACAGTTTGTGAACTGCTGATTAAAGCCGCATTTCGGTTATAATTGTACGGAAGCTGCACATCGAATTCCTTTACAGATGTATCACTACCGCTGATTTCAGTAAATTTAACAGGCTCCATAAGAACCTTCTCTGACCAGATTTTTTCATCCTTCGTCACGCCTGCGTGAACAGTTTCAACAAGCGGAAGATAGGAATCGGTAAAACTCATCTGCGCTGTATAAGGCACAAATGATACAGCCAGCTCAACGGTTGTCGCTGCATTTGTAAAATTATAAGTAATCGTACCGGAATAGTCCTTAAGTGTCGCACTGTCACCAAGTAAGGTTGTACCGTAAGGTTTTCCCTGAGAGTCAACAATTTCTATGCTGTCAATTACTTCTTCGTATTTTGTCTCAAGGAACTTTATTCCGTTTTTATCATATTCTTCACCGGTTTCTCCGGTT
>JABUTA010000028.1 GCA_021443845.1 Parasporobacterium sp. | reverse complement strand
TAACCTCTTCTTTCACCACCAGCCCCGGACCGGCCCCGGAGGGGAAAACAGAGAGGATCTCTCCACTGATTTCTTTTTTTATTACCGATGCATTGTGTTTCAGGTTCATGGTTACAAAGGTCAGTTCACGATCACCTACAGCATATAGATGATCATCATCTCCGAAGCAGCACTCTGCCAGATAAATATTATTCTCATAATAATCTTCTATTTCAGTGAGAATATAGGAATCTTCTTTCCGGCCGGATAAATTTATAAAAGTTAACCTGCAGAGTCCTGCCGTAGATATCACCGTCAAAATCGAAAATATTGGTCTCGATGGTCCTGTGCTCTCCGTCTTTGAATGTGGGTCTCTTTCCTACGTTTGTTATGGACATATACTCCCGGCCGTCTATAAGGGTTCCTGTAGCATATACACCGTCCGGAGGGAGGATCTTGTCCTCCGGTACCATCTGATTGATGGTGGGGAATCCTATGGTACGCCCCAGACGCTTCCCGTGGATTACAGGAGAATTCACGCTGAAGGGTTTACCCAGCATGTCTGTCACTGTCTCCATATGCCCTGCCAGTATCTCATCTTTGATAAAGGATGAGCTGATTTCCCGCTCAACACCGTCATCAGAGCTTTTATAAGTGAGTTTATTCAGTGCTTTTACGGTAAAGGCATATTTATCTCCCAGCGCCTTAAGGGTTTCCACACTGCCGCTCCGGCCCCTGCCGAACCTGAAATCCTCTCCTACCACAACAACGGATACTCCCAGTCTGTCCACCAGTATATCCTTAACAAATGTTTCCGGTTCCATGCCCATGGTTTCTTTATTAAAAGGAAACTCTACTACATAATCAATGCTGTCAGGATAAACAGCTCCGGATCTTTCATTTCGGGAAATTATGGTTCTGCAGGAATCGTCATTAATTACAGTTAAGGGATTAACGTCAAATGTGAATATGACCGCAGCAGCATTCAGATCTTTCTTCAGCTTTGCCGCAGTATCAAGAAGCATTCTGTGGCCCCTGTGATATCCGTCAAATTTGCCCAGGGTAACTATGGTATTATGCAGTTTTAAATTATCGATATCTCTGATTATCTCCATATTAATCAATATCCCTGAACATTTTTACACATTTTACGCATTTGAGCTTCCTGTCATAATTATATAGGGCGTAAAATTCACCTTTTTCATCGTACAGCCTGAATATCTGCCCTTCAGCTGCAGACTTCATTACATCTGCGGACAACCGGCACATATCACTGTAAAACAGATAATTGCCGTAAATCAGCTTCCGTACAGACTCCTCACATACCGTCAGGGCATCATATTCCTCCAGAAATCTGTCCGCAGGGGTCAGATGAGCCTCCAGGGTTCCTTCAGCGGCATATTCCGCTGCCTGATCCAGAGTGACAGCCGTAGATATGTCCATCCCGGCAGCTCTGGTCCTTTCCAGAGACAGCATGCAGGCAGGAATGCTGAGCATCTTTCCTATATCCTCACAAAGAGTCCTGATATATGTACCCTTAGAGCATTCAACGGTAAATGAGGCTGTCAGTGAAGCCATATCCACGGAAATGTCTGTAATGGAACGGATGGTAACAGTCCTTGGTTTACGTTCCACCTCCACACCCTTCCTGGCTGCATTCACCAGCTTCATGCCTCCCACCTTCAGGGCACTGTACATGGGGGGAATCTGCTGGATGTCCCCCACAAATGACAGGATTGAATCAGTTATCAGCTCCTCGAAAGTATCCCTGCGGGAAGATAAGCATATCTTTCCCAGCCGTTCCTCCACATCCCGGCGGGACATTTCTTCCAGCACAGCTCCTCCTGCATCCTGGGTATCCGTAGACCTGCCCAGGAGCATGGTACATCTGTAGGTCTTGTCAGTATCAGTCAGCTGTCCCACCAGCTTAGTGGCCTTGCCTATACATACAGGAAGCACACCGGTCACATCAGGATCCAGCGTGCCCGTATGTCCTACCTTCTGTTCACCTGACAGTTTTCTCAGGACGTAAACTATATGAAAGGATGAACATCCTTTTTCCTTATAAATGTTGATTACACCGTTCATATCTGTGTACTGTTCCTGAGCTGTCTGCAGGCTTCCTCCAGAACTGCCTCCAGGCACGTTTCCGGTTTTCCTTTAACGGTACACCCGGCTGCCCTTATATGACCTCCGCCGCCAAATACTGCAGCCACCTTATTTACATCAAAATCATTGCTGCTCCTGAAGGAGAATTTATATTCATTTTCTGCGGCTTCGTACATGAATATGGCACACCTGATATCCCTGGTCATACGAAGCTGGGGCACTATTCCATCCAGTTCCGTAGTGGTGACACCAAACCTCTTCATCTCATCTGCATTAATACTGGAATATATGAGCTGTCCATCGCATATCAGTATGCTTTTCATTACTGCATAGCCCATAATGCGGTTTTCATTATATTCCTTTGTATAAAAAGCCTCGTCAATGATAAAATTCGTATCCAGACCCAGCTCCATCAGTGATGCGGCAGCCCGCATGGTATACGGTGATGTGGACTGGTATTTGAACACACCGGTATCGGTAACCATGCCTGCATACAGGCATTCGGCAATATCTTTGTCTATCTTTCCAAAGTCCAGATAATCATACAGGACCTCACAGGCAGAGCTGGCATCGCCGTATATGTAATTTTCATCTGCATATCCCGGGTTTGACACATGGTGATCCAGACAGATGGTATGTGCAGCAGCTTCAAATATGCCCTGTGCCCTTCCCAGCCTGTCCTTTGTGGCACAGTCCAGAGCGATCATCAGATCGAATGTCCTGTCGGTTTCAAAGGATGTATTTATCCTTTCAAAATTCCTGAGGAAGTGAAATCTGGTGCTGGGAGCTTCCAGGAATATTTCTTTCTCAATATCCGGGTAATTCAGGTCCAGATAATTGTATAAAGCCAGAACGGAACCTGTGCAGTCCCCGTCTGGCTTAACATGACCTGAAATTGCAACGGATCTGATACCTTTTACAAAATCGTCAATCTTCATTATGTGATGTTACCTCATCAATTTTCTTTATCATGGCGATGGCATCCTCAATGGATGTATCAATGATAAATCTGAGTTCAGGTGTGTTTCTGAGATTAAGCCTGTGGGCCAGTTCCCTGCGCATGAAGCCTTCAGCGCTTCTGAGGCCTGCAGCGGTAGACTTTCTGTCATCATCATTGCCCATTACCGATATAAACACCTTACAGGTCTTCAGATCAGTGGCTACCTCCACAGCTGATATAGAAGTAAGAGGATGGATACGGGGATCCTTCACATCACGGATGATGGATGAAAGCTCCCGCTGCACCTCATTATTTATCCTCATGTTTTTTATGGAATTCTTTCTCATTTTCTCGGAACTTCCTTCATTTCATAAGCTTCCATTGTATCTCCCTCTCTGAATTCCTGGAAATCCTTAAGAGTGATACCGCATTCGAAGCCTGATCTGACTTCCTTAACGTCATCAGCAAATCTCTTGAGAGTGGCAATGGCACCGTCATAGATCTGTGTGCCTTCTCTCATGAGTCTTATCTTGGAATCACGTTTTACGACACCATCTGTAACATAGGAACCTGCAATAGCACCTGTGTTGGATGATTTGAATATCTGGCGGATCTCAACATGACCTGTTATAACTTCTTCAAATACAGGCTTAAGCATACCCTTGATAGCCAGTTCCACATCATCGATGGCGCTGTAGATAACGCTGTAGGTACGCATGTCAACCTTTTCATGCTCGATGACATTGCGGGCCACATTATCAGCTGTAACGTTAAATGCAATGATAATGGCATTGGACGCAGAGGCCAGGATAGCATCGCTTTCGTTGACATTACCTACGCCTGAATGGATAACCTTAACGTTAACCTCATCATTAGACAGCTTTTCGAGAGATTCCCTGATAGCTCCAACAGAACCCTGTACGTCTGCCTTGATGATGATTTCCAGATCCTTCATGTCTCCGGCCTTCATCTGGTCGAATACATCCTCCAGGTTCATCTTGGCCTTGGTGCCGGCCAGGAGCTTCTTCCTGTTCTCTTCTACGAATACCTGTGCAAAGGACTTTGCTTCCTTGTCGCTGTTGAATGCCACAAATACTTCACCTGCGTTAGGTACGCCGTTAAGACCGGTGATCTCAACAGGAACAGAAGGACCTGCTTCCTTCACCTTGGCACCGTCAGCATTGGTCATGGAACGGATACGACCGTAGGACTCGCCCATGGCAATATAATCTCCTACCTTCAGTGTACCCTTCTGAACAAGAAGTGTGGCTACAGAGCCCCTGCCCTTGTCCAGCTTGGCTTCGATAACGAGACCTCTTGCCTTTCTGTCAGGATCTGCCTTAAGATCCAGGATCTCAGTATCCAGGATAACCATTTCCAGGAGTTCTTCGATACCTGTGCCCTGCTTGGCCGATACAGGACAGAAGATGGTATCTCCGCCCCAGTCTTCGGGGATAAGTCCCTGGTCTGACAGTTCCTGTTTTACCTTGTCAATATTTGCGCCTGGCTTGTCGATCTTATTGACAGCTACAATTACATGTATGCCTGCAGCCTTTGCATGGCTGATAGCTTCCAGTGTCTGAGGCATTACGCCGTCGTCTGCGGCAACAACCAGAATGGCAACGTCAGTAGCCATGGCACCTCTTAAACGCATAGCGGTAAATGCTTCATGTCCCGGTGTGTCAAGGAATGTGATCTTCTCACCGCTGGGCAGTGTTACCTGATAAGCACCGATGTGCTGTGTAATGCCGCCTGCTTCCTTTGCAATGACATTTGTATTACGGATTGCATCCAGAAGGGATGTTTTACCATGGTCAACGTGACCCATTACGCAGACAACCGGAGGACGTTTAACCAGTACAGATTCGTCTTCTTCTTCCTCCTTGAGAAGCTCTTCGATATAGTCGATTACTTCTTCGTGCTCGCAGATGATATCCATATCAAGAGCGATGGCTTCGGCTGATTCATAGTCCAGAATGTCATTAACAGTAAGAACCTTGCCCTGAAGGAACAGCTTCTTGATGAGGGCTGCAGGCTGCATCTTCAGCTTGTCAGCAAAATCTTTCAGGCTGATGGTATCAGGAATGGTGATAACCTTGATCTCTTCTTCCTGTTTAACCACCTGCTGCTGTTTCTTCTGGATGCCCTTTTCATTCTCGAAGCGGTCAAACTTATCGCCTCCCTGCTTCTCAAACTTGCCTTTCTGGGTCCTGCCGCCCTTGCCCTTACCCCGGGTATCTGCAGACACCTGCTGAGCCGGTGTGGGAGCGTCATTTCTGTTTCTTGTATTATTTCTGTTGTCTCTGTTATTGTCACGGCCCTGGCCATTGTTATAGCCTTGTCCGTTCTGACGGTCGTTTCTCTGTCCGTTCTGACCATTCTGAGGTCTGCCTCCCTGACCGTTCCTGTTCTGACCCTGCTGTCCGCCACGTGTCCCGTCACGGCGTCCCTGACCCTGCTGGTTCTGACGGTCACTGTCGCGACGTCCCTGGCCCTGCTGTCCCTGGGGCTTTCTGGTGCCTACCTTAAGGTCAGATACATTCACAGTACCTTTTACGATCTTATCACGAAGAGACTTTACAGCTTCTGATTCTTTTGCCTTTGCAGCCTCTGCTGCTCTGGCTTCTTCTGCTGCCCTGGTCTCTTCGGCAGCTTTTGCCTCTTCCGCTGCCCTGGCAGCTTCCGATGCTTCCTGTGCCTTTCTGGCTTCCTCAGCTGCTCTGGCTTCTTCTGCTGCTCTGGCAGCTGCTTCTGCCTCAGCCTGCTGACGTGCCTTCATTTCAGCCAGTTCATCATCAGGAATCCTGTCCCTGGCAGGTATTCTCTTGGCAGGTGCAGGACGCTTTACAGGCTCCTCCTGGGGCCTTGCGGGCTTTTTGGCAGCAGGCTCCCTGGAGGGCTGTCTGCCGTCACGGGATTTTGCCATACCCTTTGCTCTGTCGGAAGAAGCATGCTGGGGGTTGAATACAGCTATTATCTTCTTTTTCTTTCCTTCTGTATCAGTTTTCGGCTTATCTTCTGCCTTAGCCTTATCTGCAGCAGGCTTGTTCTCTTTTGTTTCAGCAGCCTTTGCTTCTGCTTCCACCTTTTTTACTATAAAATCAGGCAGAGCAACAGCCTTCGGGGCGTCAGCCTTCTTCTCAACTGCTGCCAAAGGTGTAAAATGTTCTTTTATTTTCTGAACCATGCTTTCAGGTACTTCACTGTCGGCATCAAGGCCCTTGTACCCTTTGCTGCTCAGATAGCCGAGTATTGCTTTAACTTCAATATTCAGCTTTTTTCCAAGTTCGTGAATTTTCAAATTTATCCCTCCCGTAATTCAGACGCCAGTCTGACGGCAAATCCTTTATCCAGTACACCGATGCTGGCTCTTTCCGGTTTCCCTGTGCATTTCCCAAGATTCTCCTTCATAGATGCAAATACTATGGGAATGTCACGATATATGCACATATCATTAAAATGCTTTTTTGTATTATCTGAAGCATCTGATGCAACTATCACCAGATGCACCTTCTGTTCTTTTATGGCTTTCTCTACGGCAAACTCACCGCTCACTATCATCCGGGCCCTTGCCGCAAGCCCCAGCAGCTGCAGAAATTTATTCATTTTCGTTATCTGCTTCGGCTGCTTCGTACTCGTCAGCTGCTTCGTATTCATCAGCATCTTCGTATTCATCAGCATCTTCGCCCTCATAGCTGCTTTCGTAGTTGCCTTCATACAGCTCGTCCAGAATATCTGCCGCCTGGGTCTCATTGAGTATGTCGATCTTATAGCCTGTAAGTCTGGCTGCAAGGCGGGCATTCTGTCCTTCCTTACCGATGGCCAGTGACAGCTGGTAATCCGGAACAATTACTGTAGCGGTCTTTTCTTCTTCATCTGCCAGAACTGTGATGACCTTTGCAGGGCTTAATGCATTTACGATAAGCTCTGCCGGATTGTCAGACCAGCTGATGATGTCGATCTTCTCACCCTTAAGCTCTGAAACCACAGTATTGACACGCATACCGTTCAGACCTACGCATGCTCCTACAGGATCCACATCCGGATCATTTGACCATACAGCCATCTTGGTACGGCTGCCTGCTTCACGGGCAATGGCCTTTATCTCCACGGTGCCGTCCTTTACCTCTGCTACTTCTGATTCAAAGAGCTTTCTTACCAGCTCCGGATGGGTCCTTGAAACCAGGATCCTTAAGGACTTTCTGGAATTTCTTACCTCCAGGACATATACCTTAAGTCTTTCATTGATACGGATCTTTTCACCCTTTACCTGCTCGTTTTCGTTCAGGATACCGTCAGCCTTGCCGAGATTTACTACTATATTGTTGTCATTGAATCTCTGAACAACACCGGTGACAACTTCCTTCTCTCTGGAAAGGAATTCTTCGAATACGTTGTCCTTTTCCTTTTCACGGAGGTTCTGCAGAAGAACGTTCTTGGCATTCTGGGTGGCGATACGGCTGAAATCCTTGTCCTGGGCTGCCAGTCTTACAGTGTCCCCGATCTCACATCCCGGATAAATCTCTCTGGCGTCCTCAAGGGAGATTTCCATCAGTCCGTTGGTGACTTCTTCTACAACTTCCTTCTCGGCATATACGTAGTATTCGCCGGTTTCTTCATCAATTTTTGCAAATACATTCTCGGCTGCCAGCAGAGAATCTTCTCTTTTCTTGTACTGGTTCTTGTAAGCGGTTACGAGTGAATTCTCGATTGCTGCAAGAACTGATTCCTTGCTGATATTCTTTTCTTTGCACAGGATGTCAATTGCATCCATTAATTCACTTGCCATTTTTCCGGTATCCTCCTGAAATTATAAATCATTTAGTGACATTCTCCCGCTGCCGGCCACACAAGCGCCGGCGGCAAAGATGATTATTTATAAATTTAACTTGCTCCCTCTGCTGTGACCTGTCGCTTTGAGAAAATAGACCTGCTGCTTCAAGAAAATTGACCTGCTACGGGCATTGCCTCTTTGGCCTGACCTGCTTCTTACTGCTGCTGCGAGAAAATTGGCCTGCTACGGGAATTTTGAAGCATTAATTTTTATTTTTTGAAGAAAATACCCCACCTACGGATGTTCTAAGCAGACTAAACTGTCAAAAAACATCCGCAGCAAGCCTTTTTTCTTATTTTGAATTAAAAAAACATCCGCAGCGAGGTGTTTTTCTTGATTTTTTAAAAATCAATCTGAAAAATTCCCGTAACGACAGTTTTTTCTATGATACATCATTATAAAACATTAAAATTCAAAATACTGTCTGATCATTGAGATATTGTCCCGAGGGATCACTGCCTCTTCCGGTTCCTCCTGACCTACATCCAGGACCACTGTATCTTTGTCATACCTGAGCAGATCACCTATAAATTCCTTCACGCCGTCCACAGGCTTAAAAGTGTGAACTTCAACAGGCCTGCCGATATTTCTGATGTAGTCCTTTTCTTTCTTAAGGGCTCTGGTAAGGCCCGGTGAGCTTACCTCCAGTATATAGCCGCCGCTGATAAAGTCCTCAGCATCCAGAAGAACCTCCAGTCTTCTGCTGACTGCTTCACAGTCATTTACGGTGATGCCTCCGTCCTTATCAATATAGGCTCTGAGATAATAGTCGGCACCTTCCTTGACATATTCCACATCCACAAGTTCGAATGCCATCTCCTCAAGAACGGGGGTCAGCAGTT
The DNA here is from genome assembly GCA_021443845.1 of Parasporobacterium sp. Taxonomy (GTDB): domain Bacteria; phylum Bacillota; class Clostridia; order Lachnospirales; family Lachnospiraceae; genus RGIG5612. Next base: position 6,331 of record JABUTA010000028.1, on the reverse strand, counting down.
CCTCAGTCTTTGCCTCTATGCTCTGTTTTGACATAATATCTCCATATATGAATATTCAGTCAGATCATTCATGAAATAATATCTGTTCCAGGGTGTTCATGCTGCACAACCTTCGATAAATTCATCGATGGTGAATTAACCTTGTCAAGCTGTTCGAGATGCCGTACCCTTGTCAGAAATTTCATGCTGCTATATGAAACCATGACTGAATTTCCGCCTCTGCAATATTTAAAGCGGACCAACAGGTCCGCTTTCCTAATAATCACAATATGTTACTGTGGTAAAATACCACCATCTCTCTGCAAAGTCAACCATTATTCATGATTCACATACTCCGTTTATCTGTTATTGCTGCGAAGCTGTACAGGATTTCTTTGCTCGTTCGCTCTTATCTCTGCACCCGGAAATCCGGATTTCTGTGCTCATTAACCCTGATTCAGCCGTTCTTCTTCTATTATCCTTTCTGTTTCTTCCTGAATTTTTCTGCCGAGATCAGTCATATCCCTGTCACCTCCGGTTCCGGATTTACCTTCATGTGCAGCAGTGTTTTCATATTTACCTTCATGTGCAGCACCGTTTCCGGATATTCTGACTTTTTCACAAACCCGTGATTTTTCTGACCCGGAATCTCCGACATTATGCTTGGCCTGTTCTGCAGATACATCAGCAGTTACTCTGCAGACTTTTCCGGGCATGGCATTAACCCCGGCCGTCGATATATTGCCCCGGGCACTTGCCACAGCGGTGTCTCCATGAGCACCTGCCGCCGAAGCACTGCCTGCAGAAACATTGGCTGCAGAATGGCCTTCTGCCGGAATACTTCCCGTAGGTGTAACGGTCTTCACCCTTGCTGTGGCATCAGTGTCATCATCCGTGCACTTTGCAATGTAGTATGCCAGACCGAAGCACAGCATGATACAGGTCATGGGGTATGTCTCATCGATTGCAGCCACACCCATAATGAACATGACAGTAGAAACCATGAAGGACATGCTGTGATGCTTATTTCTGAGGAGAGCCACAATAGCCGCCGCCAGCATCAGTATCATGAATACAATGCCCACAAAACCGGTCTTATAAGCCACCTCCAGATATGTACAGTGGGAGTGGGCATAACCTGTGATCTTGGAGGCTTCCACAGCTACAGTTTCCTGACCGCTGCCCCAGATGGGGTTCCGGGCAATCCAGTCCATGGACATATTCCATATATGCCGCCGGTTGTGGAAATCAGGATCCAGACCAAGCTTTGCCACCCAGTTGGATTTATTGATCACAACAATGGTAATAAAAGCCGCAAAGTTGATAAACCACAGGAGTATTGGATTGCCGATGATCCTTATCACTTTGGCGATTTTTCTTCCTATCATGGCAATATCCCCTATCACCATAAAAGCAAGAACTCCGCCAAAAGCCAGAATCTGTGTCAGTGAGTCACACTTGAAAGCCATGATAAGGCTCATAAGCATGGCCGGATAATTAATGAGCTCCAGCCATTTGCCGTAGCGGTGGGCATAGGCACTGCCGCACAGAGCCATGGGAATAACGTACTCTATGCCTCCGTTATAATTTCCGATAAGGGAATAGAACATATTTCTGGAAACACCATAGGTTTCCCACATACCCACGCCCCAGTAATGAAATACCGTCCAGGTATTTACAATATTTGCAGCCAGCAGCAGAAAAAATGCTATAAGAAGGTACTTCTTCGGATTGACTCTGAAAAATACCGCAATATTCATCACAAGGAACAATCCGCACAATCCGAAGGTACCAAGAGCTCCTTCCATGTCGCCGTAATTCATCTTAGTGGAGAATATAAGTACTCCCACGAAGCCCGCCGCAGCCAGTAAAAACCAGTTATCCCTGACCACTCTCAGCCTGCTGATATACAGGACAAAAAATGCTATCAGCAGCATCGCCCCGAAGGCAATGCGAAGTGTGGGCAGCAGCCTGGCCACCTCAGGAATGATCCTTATCTCATAGGGCATGTAAAAAACAGCCATGGATGCTATGAAGATCAGTATCCCAAGGAAGCTGTTTAAAATATCTGTTGTTATTTTTTCTGTTTTATTCATTTTTTTATTAATTTCTGTTTTCATCATGCCGGATATTCTACCATTAACATTCCGGAATTAGAACCCTTTTCACAGAAACCACACAAAACCAGGCATGACAAAGGAGGCAGCCAGCGGCTGCCCCCCCGTGGACTACCCTGTGCCGTTGAAAGCACAGGATAGTTTAAATTTTTGTTGTCCTACCCTGTGCCGTTACAGGCACGGGGTAGTTTCAATTTTTTGTTGTTTCAGTTATCTGTCATTTTTCTTTCTGCCTGCGAACAGTGTGGTTCCGGCTCCGGCCATAGCCAGGATTGCGGCTGCCATAAGCATCATCCACATAGACATGTTGTTGGTGTCACCGGTCTTCGGAGGCGGTGTACCTGTCTTCTTGTTAAGGATAGATGACTGTGCTACGCCTGCAACAGCTTTGTTGATTGAAACAGGTTCTGTCTCATAAGCTGTGTACAGTGTATTTCCGCTTGGCTGCTCTGAAATCTTGTACAGAACCTCAACAGGTTCGTCGTTCACGTTTACATATCCCGGAAGATCTTTCCAGATAGCTCCGGTCCATGTATTAACTGTAGCACCGCCTGTAATGGTCTGTGCAGGTTCAGATGATGTCCATACACCCTTACCGCCTGCCGGACGGTCAGCAACTGCCAGCTTCTCTACAGTCTGCCAGGTATCTCCACCATCCTTACTGTATTTGAGTACAAGTGTTACTGACTTGTCACGCTTGCCATCAGCATTTGAATTGTCTTCCCATGTCTTGGTACCCTCGATAACGAACAGTCTCGGCTCGTGAGTATTTACGATGGTCATTTCTGCGGCTTCGTCAAGAAGATCTGTCATGGATGCTCTCGGATCTGCATCTTCGATGCCATTGCCTACATAGGTGATGATGTATTCAGGAACTCCTTCTGCATCTTCTTCTACATAGTACTTGGATAATCCGCTTCCGTCAGATGTGTACATCGGCAGGTCAGACCATGTTACTGACGGCCATGTGCCATCTCCGCCTGCTTTCATAATAACAGTGTCGATGACATTGTCTGATGTTACACCGGCGATCATGTCAACCCTGTGGAGGTCAACAGTGATGCTTTCAGGTCTGATACCATCACAGTCGTTGGAATCATTCCACTTCTTGGTAACTGTCAGTTCGCCTCTCGGCATATCATTGGTGATCGCAGTTTCAAATCCTTCTTCTGCATCGCCTGTTGTTACGGCAATGTAGTTGAAGCATCCTACTGTACCGTTTTCTTCGTCTGTTGAGTAATCAACAGGAACGTCTACAGGAGTATCATCTACGTTATAGGTTATCCTGGTTTCGATGGCTCTGTACTCATAAGCATTGTTGAGTTCTTCGAAGGTGTATGTCCAGTCATTCTCTTTATTGAGAACTGCTGTACTATTCTCCGGAACAGCTGCCCATGTGCCTGATTCCTCATCGAAGTACTGGAGCTGAACAGTGATTGAATCAGGAAGTGCTTTGTACTTCTCGATTGCAACACTCGCCCTGATGTCAGGAACAAAGTTCTTTGTAACAGTAAGCTGTGTAGGATCAAGTGTGTTTTCAACATCCAGAATTATGTCTGTTTCTTCGTCAATGTAATGTCCTTCACCGCTTATTGCTTCTGATACATATCCTGCAGGAACTTCTGTCTCAGCTGCACGGTAATAAATTGTCTGTCCCTCACTGATGTATACAGGAAGGTTCTCCCAGAATGCTCCAACCCATGTTGTCGGATCTGTCTGATCCTCTGCTTTAAGAATCTGTTCAACTTCGCTGGTTGTGTAGATCTTGATTCCGTCATCATCTGCGGGTGCCGGTACTGAATCCACATGTTCAACAGGTGCCCAGACTGCATCCGGGTCTGCAGGATCGTCGGTTGTAGCTTCCAGTCTCAATGTGATCTCAGCAGGTCTGAATCCGTAATAATTTTCATCATCATTCCAGATCTTTCTTGCTTCGATTTCAAACTTCTGAGGCTCATGCTGGTTGATAACAGTTACAGAAGATATGCCGCCGTCAAGGTATCCCTTTATATCGTAAGGATCCGCTGTTTCTTCAGATTCTGTACCCTCAGCTGTAAATGTATAAACTGTCTCATATCCTTCCGGTGTAGATTCAACAACATAATACCGCATGTAAGCATCTTTATCGAATCTTGAGTACTGCGGCAGGTTATTCCATGTATAAGTCCAGTCGTCAGTAAAAGTTAATGTTACGGTATCGATGACGGTGTCATACTCTGCTGTTCCGTCATTGTCTACCATATGAAGGTCAAGGGTAATCTCAGTCGGTCTGATGCCGTCACGGTTTTCTGCATCACGCCAGGTCTTGGATACTGTAAGTTCGTCAAGCCACAGCACGTTCTCTGCAGATACTGTCCAGGTTTCTGTATCCGTGTCATAGGATGCTAAAACATCTGCATCATATGCACCAGGATATCCTACCCAGTAAAGATCAGTATAGTAATCACCCTGCGGAATCCATGTTGAACCGTCTGAATAATAAATCTTAGCCTCTTTTGCTCTGTAGAGGATTACATCACCATCTACACTGTATTTCGGCAGATTTTCCAGAGTAACCGGTCCCCATGTGCCTGACTGAGCATCGCCTGTCATGGTTACTATACCATCAACAGCTGTTACTCCGTCAACTGTGTCAAGCGGCTTCCATACAGGTTCAACGCTTGCCGGTCCGCTATCATCAGGATCGTATACTGTTCCGTCAAAGTATTCAACGTAGAACTCGATCTTAACAGGTCTTACGATTTCAGCAAGTTTCTTTGTTCCGTCCTGACTGTAGGAACCAAGGTCATCAGTCCAGGTCTTTTCAAGTGAAAGCTTTGTTTCTTCCAGTGTGTTTGTAATGTTCTGCTGACTTGCGTAATTATTTGCTTCTTCGAGTGCTTCGCCGTCTGTTGTATCGGATACTTCGATGTAGTTCGGAAGATTTACGTCTAAACCGATTGCATCAGTCTCGAATACCTTGTAGTAAACCTTCTTTGCTTCACCGTCTTTGTATACAGTTACAGGGAGATTCTCCCATGCTGCTGTCTGATTATCCTGAGTCTTAGGCTCGATTTTCTGAACAGCAACGCTTGTTGTGTATACACCACCGTCAGGATAGAGATTATCCGCATTCAGAGTTCCCTCTCCGACTGTTGTCCAGGTAGTAGTTCCCTCAACCTGATACTTCAGTGTCAGATACAGCTGATCCGGTCTGAGATCATACTTGTTGCTGTAGTCTTCCCAGATCTTCTTAGCATCTACGCGGCCTCTTACCGGTACGTACTTATTGGTAACTGTTACACTGTTTGTGGTATCTGCTGTAAGAGCTTTTGCAGAATCCTTAGCTGTATCATATGATGCAGGTGTTCCGCTGTTTACGCTTACAGTGTAGGTTGTTGTGTATTTGTCAAGGTTTGAACCCTCAGGCTTGGTCTCAACTACATAGTACTGTGCATCTGAGCCGTCCGGATTCTTAACAGGAACATTATTCCATACTTTCTTAAAGTCAGGAGCAGTGTTTACAACAGCGGTATCAACCAGCATATCTTTAGTCTCACCTGCAGTCTTTACTCTGTAGAGTTCGTAGGTAAGTGATTCAGGTCTTAATGCTGTACGGTTATCCTCGTCCTTCCATGTCTTCTGTACTTCAATTGTTCCCTTTTCTACAGTATTTTCTACTGTTGCCTTCCATACCTTATCTGTCTCATCATATTCAGTGAGCCAGGTTCCGGTATAAGCATTTGCCTTCTTATAAGTATCAAATAAAACTTCTGTTGTTCCGTACAAGATCGAATATTCACTTACGCGGTACTCATAAGTCTTATCCGGCGCCTTTGTCGGAAGCCTGAACAGATCAACTGTGTTCTGGTCAGCTTTGGTTGTAACATCCACACTGATGTGTCCGTCTGTATCTACATCCGGTGTTCTTCCGCCCGGCTGCAGCGGTCTCCAGGTTGCTCCTCCGTCAATTGAGTATTCAACCAGGAACGTCAGCTTGGACGGGCGAACCAGCTCAGGATTTACACATTCTTCTTTCCAGTTCTTTGTAATATGAAGTTCTGTAAAGTCGTTTTCATCTAAGAAGTTTCTTGTTTCAACATCAGTTGCAGTATCTTTTACAGCTTCAAGTACAGGAGCTGTCGGTGAAATATCACCGTTTACCTTATAAGTAGTAAAATATCCTTCTATCTCTTCTTCCCAGACTTTGTACAGTACTTTTACCGTGGTGACTGTCTTGCCCGAAGCATCTTTAA
>JABUTA010000289.1 GCA_021443845.1 Parasporobacterium sp. | reverse complement strand
GAGATTGATAATTGTTTCTCCCTTTTGATAATCGAATTATAGCATCTGTATAGTAATCATACAATAACAATCTTGTATTGGTTTATCCGCCTCCCCTTCTTCCGGCTGCTCTGTCCATGTCCTCCAAGGTTTTTGCAGAGATGCCGGTATGGATTGTATTTTCTTCTATCGGTATTATGTTTCTTACCTCCTGATTTTGTCAATGATCCTGCCGTCCGGGCGTACTAAATCATATACAACGGATACGATTTGAGTGTGTATTCGACATGCTGACCCTTGTTTGTTTTCACGGAGACTTTCTGTACTGACGGTTTGTTCGTGTCATATCTTTCCGCATACTTCAGGCCCTTGTTATACATAAATGCGTGGAGCGATTTCATTGAGCCCGAGCTTCCGGCTTTGATTTCGACAGGCACCACATCTTTGCCCGCCTGCGTTATATAATCGATTTCCCCGTTTCCGGAGCCTGTCTGCTGCCAGAAAAACATGTCATCCTCATCTGCGAAGTGCTTTGCCAGCAGCTGCTGACCGCAAATCTGCTCAGCCATCGCCCCTTTGTTTGACCATATTAGTTCTTCGAACTGATTCCTGTCCAGCGGGCACAGGCCGAGGATTGCCATCACAAGGCCTGCATCAAGAAAAATCGCCTTGAATATTCTCTCGTTTTTTTCTGCCCCCAGCGGCACACCGTTTGCGGCAGTATGGTAAATTCGCTTTATGAGACCTGCCTTTTCAAGCATATTGAACGCCTCTTTTATATCGGACTGTCGCACACCTCTGTCTACTGTTGAGTATTTGAACGTACCGCCCGTCTGATATGCTACCGATTCCAGAGTTTTTCTGAGCAGCTCCGCCGATATCCTTTTTCTGTACTTGTTGAAATCCTCACGGAAAGAGTTGTTAAGATCCTTCTGAATCTGAACGCACTCGGACATTTTCCCTGATTTTGCCCATACCTTAACGGCTTCCGGCATTCCGCCGACTATGCAGTACTGCCTGTAAAGTTCAAGGCACTTGTTATGTATCGCGTCAGGAAACTCTTCGGGACATTCATCAAAAATAAGCTTCGCCAGCTTCGTTTCCCCAAGGGCCCACAGAAACTCCTCAAAGGTAAACGGATGCAGGTATCTGTACGTCACTCTGCCGACGGGCATTGACTCCATATAATCACCAAGTGCAAATTCAAGAAGCGAGCCTGCGGCAATTACGGGAAGCTGCGGCATCTCCTCATAAAACCATCTGAGCTTACTCAGGATGAATGCACTTTCCTGTATTTCATCGAGAAACAGTATTGCCTTTTCCTCGTCGATATCTTTACCAAGTATGACCTCGAGTGTCGATATGATTTCCGACGGGCTGTTGCTGTTAAAGGCATCTGCAAATTCAGGATGCCTCTCGAAATTCAGTTCCACAAGCTCCCTGCCGCACTTTTCTGCAAGCTGCCTGACAACATAAGTTTTACCCGTTTGCCGTGCACCTCTCAATATCATCGGCTTTCTGCCCTTTGAATCAACCCATTCCATTAAATTGTCGAGCATCTTCCTGCGCATGTTACCTCTCCCTTCATTCGGTAACATTATATCATCGGATTCTGTATAATGCAAAAACAACGCGTTGTTTTTGCACTTTTTCTGACAAAACAACGCGTTGTTTTTGCAGATTGTGTTGTGGGCGGTCATCCTGCGTGGTCGGCCGGCCGGCGTGCCCGACCAGGGCAAAGTCAGAATTACTGTAATTGAAGAAGTTAAACGCACACATTTACAGTAAATATACCAATATGACGGATACAATGAACTTCCTATGAATTAATTACTGTAAAAATATTATCTAGCTACAATAAAATACCGTAAAGCTTTCCTCCACATCATAAAGTCAATTATATTTTCGGTAATCCCATGCCCGGGATACGAATTTTTACAGTAATTCTGACTTTAATGTCTGTTGCCCT
>JABUTA010000288.1:1985-3721 GCA_021443845.1 Parasporobacterium sp. | reverse complement strand
CTGATTCGAATCTATGTTAACAATTCCAGCAGCCGTCCGGATGGTACAATAAGAGCTTATGCACCGGTTGTAGATTATATTCAGATCAGTTCAGGTTCAGAACTGGTATTCAACGAATATGAAAATAAATAGTTGAGGAAAACAAATGAAAGATATGAAGGCAAAAAAAGAAAAATCCGATGCAGCTCATATTGCATCTGTTATTCTGGCAATAGCAGGCATTCTATCAGCAACAGCATCCATTGTTCTGTACCATCAGCATGGCATAAATATATACTCTAATTCATACAGAAATCAGATGTTCATATGTCTTGGGTGTGGCATGGCAGTTCTGTTGATAAGTCTTTTTATTGACAGACTTCCTGTAATGTGGTCAGCAGAGCTTGTGAAGCCTATGAGAATTGTCGCGTATCTTCTGTTTCTGTATGGCTTATTGCAGTTTATGTATACTTCAGCAACTCTGATCGGTGCTGTTTATGTTGGTATTGATACGGAACAGTATGGACCGCTTATCCCGGGATTTGTTTTTACCTGCTCAGTGGTGTTTGTTTCAATCATAACATCGTTGCTTTCAGCAGTATTTTACCGTCGGCGTGAACGTGATGAAAGCTCATGTCAAAACAAAGGAACAGAAGAATCAATAGCCTGAGAAAAGAAATGAATAAGGATGAATGGAGACATAAAAAGATGAAAACCAAAGTTTTAAGAAGAAAACTGTGGGGTACATTGTCGGTTATATTTTCGACATTTCTTGTGATCATCATTGGCGGTTATGAAATATTAGCCAGCCAGAGCGGTACTATTAATGCAACACTGAATGTGAATAACTCTTCTTTGGAGTATTCGGATGATCCGCAGTATCGTTACTTTACAAATGATTACGATCATGGAACATACACCGGAGACTATGAAGAGGTCAAATCACAGTTTGTTAAGGTGGCAGAAGAAGTGGAAAGTGAAGGTATCGTTCTTCTCAGAAACAGGAATGATATTTTACCTTTGGCTAAAGGTGAACAGGTAAGTACACTTTTGTCAGGATCAAACTATTTCAGCTATTCAACATCAGGGTCAGGAGGAACAACAGGTGATTCGGATTTTCATACCCTGAAACAGGCTCTGGAAATGGCTGGATTAGCTGTTAATGAGGAAATCTGGGCTTTCTATGAGAATGTTGAGGAACGTGATGAAAAACTGATCAATGATGCTTCATTTTACGAAATACCTGCAGATGTGCAGGCATCCATTGAAGATACTACAGCTATTGTGACCATATCCAGAAGTGCGGGGGAAGGCAGTGATATGCCATCTGCAAGAAGTGATGGTCATGACAGAAGTTATCTTTCACTGAACGAAAATGAGCTGTCTGTACTGGAAGAATTAACTTTGCTGAAGCGAAATGAAAAGATAAAGGGCATTGTTGTCCTTTTAAATACTTCGGCAACGCTGCAGCTTGATTTTCTTGACGGGCTTACTGCAGCTGACGGTACACCTTATGATATAGATGTTGATGCCTGTATATGGGTCGGAAATGTTGGTTCCGCTATTGATGCGGTGGCAAAGATTCTTGTCGGAGATTATGTTCCCTCCGGAAAACTTTCCGATACTTATCTGAAAAATAATTTCGCTTCACCTGCCGGGATGCAGCTTACATTCAATAATCCGGACACAGTCAGCATGAAAAGATTTGCTCAGATATATTCCGGAGCTGAAGAGGCCGGTATGAATGAGTCAAATAA
>JABUTA010000288.1:0-1952 GCA_021443845.1 Parasporobacterium sp. | reverse complement strand
GGATACCGGTATTTTGAAACAAGATACTATGATTATGTAACCGGACGGGAAAATACCGGTGAGTATATTTATGATGATGACGTGTGTTTCTCATTTGGTTACGGTGAATCATATGCTGATTTTGCATATTCGGATTTTAAGGTTACAGAAAAAGAAGACGGAGACTTTGAGATTACCGTTACAGTGACTAATATCGGTGATGAAACCGGAAACGAATACCAGGGCAAAGAGGTTGTAGAGGTTTATCTGCAAAAACCTTATACGGACTATGATATAGAGCATGGTGTGGAAAAGGCCGCAGCGGAGCTGGTGGGTTACGGAAAAACAGACACTCTTTATCCGCAAAGCAAGGCACTGGATGGACAGATGAACAGTCAGGAAATAAAGATTACTGTACCAAGAGAATTGTTAAAAAGCTATGACAGCAATTATGCAAAAACATATATTCTTGAAGATGGCAATTATTATTTTGCTATAGGCAACGGTGCCCATGATGCTGTGAACAATATACTTGCTTATCAGTCAGAAAATGCAGAAAGCGGTGTGGATGTAGATGTGACGAAAATGACCGCACCGGGTTCTGCTAAATATGCGGCAGAGGTTATGGTTGTGTATGATCAGGAGGAATTTGCTGTTTCTGTAAAGGATGCCGGCTCAAAACTTGCTAAATCCACGTATTTAAATGCGGAGGGTGAATACGCTGAGATTACCAATGCACTGGATAATGCGGATTTAAACAAATATATTGGTGAGGGTACAATAACCTATGTTTCAAGAAATGACTGGGAAGGTACTATGCCGCAGGCAGCTGTGATAATCGAGGCAGATGCAGTAATTGACGGGCTGAAGAACAGTGATGCAGTGACTGAAGATCCTGATGCAGTTATGCCTTCATATGGGAAAAACAATGGACTTACCCTTGCGATGCTTCGAGGCAGTGACTATAACGACGAATCGTGGGAAGAACTTCTGGATCAGATGTCTTTTGGAGAACAGAGTAATCTTATTACAAATGGCTATTACTCAACTAAAAGCATTTCGTCAGTGAGCCTGCCTTCAACAAATGCCAGTGACGGACCTACGGGTATCGGAACTTCAATCGGCGGACTTGCATTTCCAAGTGAAGGCATCTGGGCCTCAAGCTTTAATGATGACCTGGTGGAAAGGCTTGGAGAAGTTTTTGCACTGGAAGCACTGGCGAATGGCAAAACTAATGTATATGCCCCGGGTGTAAATATACACAGGATGGCTTTTGGAGGCAGAAGTCATGAATATTTCTCAGAAGATCCTTTCCTTACCGGAATGATTGCTTCAAAGGAAATCAGCGGTCTGCAGTCGAATGGCGTAGTGGCAACTGTAAAGCATTTTGCATTCAATGATGAAGAAGATCAGCGCGCAGGCATCAGCGTCTGGCTGAACGAACAGGAGGCAAGGGAAATCATGCTGGCTGCATTCCAATATGCACTGGCGCCGGAGGAAGGAAACGCAGGTTCTGTAATGAACAGTTTCAATCGAGCCGGAACTGTCTGGGTCGGTGCGCATGAGTCATTGATGGATATTATGCGCAATGAATGGGGTTTTAACGGCTTCTGTATTACAGATATGGCTGTGGGACCGGCAGCTGAATATATGACATATATAAACGGCATTCCTGCAGGCACCAATCTGTTTCTTGGAAGCGGAGATGAGACTACTCTGAGTGAGTATCAGAACAGTCCGACATTCTCGCAGAAAATGAGAGAATCCAGTCATAGAATACTGTATACGATTGCTAATTACAGCGCCGAAATGAATGGGATCAGTTCTGATACGAAGATCGAAGTTAAAGCTGAATGGTGGAGGACACTGATGATTACGGCTGCTTATGTCTTAGGTGCATTAAGTATAATCTTCATAGCACTGTATATCTGCAGTATCATATATGTTTATAAGAAAGATAAGATAAAAACCGT
>JABUTA010000287.1 GCA_021443845.1 Parasporobacterium sp. | reverse complement strand
ATGCGGGCTTCCGGCATGCCGAGAACATGAACTGCCTGCTGTGCCGCAACTGCTATCTGTAATGCTCTCGGATCTGCGCATCCAACATCTTCTGCTGCACATATCATTATCCTGCGGGCTATGAAATTAACATCCTCTCCCGCATACAGCATTTTGGCCAGATAGTATACGGCTGCATCCGGGTCCGAACCCCGCATGCTCTTGATAAATGCGGATATGGTGTCGTAATGGTTATCCCCGTCCTTGTCATAACGGACATTTTTTCTCTGGACACAGTCTGATATGACACCTGAGGTTATATGTATGCTGCCCCTTCCGGTACCGTCGCTTTCCGTGGATTCGGGAGGTGTGGTAAGTATGGCCAGCTCTATGGCATTAAGTGCCACTCTTGCATCTCCACCGGAAAAATCCGCCAGAAATTCTGCTGCGTCCTGATCAATATAAGCATTATATACTCCCATGCCCTTTACCCGGTCTGTTACAGCCCGGTTGATAATGGTGAGTATGTCATTTTTGTCCAGGGGCTTCAGTTCATATATGGTGGAACGGGATATCAGCGCCCTGTTCACTTCAAAATACGGATTTTCCGTTGTGGCGCCTATAAGTATAACGGTGCCATCCTCAACAAAGGGCAGCAGATAATCCTGCTGGGCTTTATTGAACCTGTGGATCTCGTCAATAAAGAGAATGGTCTTTCTGCCGGATGTCCCCCGGATGATCTTTGCCTGTTCGATTATTTCCACCATTTCCTTTTTGCCGGCAACGGTGGCGTTTATCTGCCGGAAATCGGCTGCAGTGGCATTGGCGATAACCCTTGCCAGAGTGGTCTTGCCGGTGCCGCTGGGCCCGTAAAATATTACTGATGACAGCTTGTCCGCGATGATGGATCTGTAAAGATGGCTGTTTTCGGAAAGTATATGACGCTGACCCGCAAACTCCTCAAGAGTTTCGGGCCTCAGTCTGGAAGCAAGAGGTGCTTCCTCCTTCATTTTGTTCTGACGGGCATATTCAAAAATATCCATTTTCCATGAGCTTTTAAAAATCTTTACACAATAATCCACTCATACTATAATTGATTTAATCATTTTTTTAAAGTTGTTTTCATTCAAAACATTTCGTGTTTCCGGCCTTGCATATAAGCCGGATAATATTTCAGAGTATTCTGACAGGAGGTAGTTATGGGAACAGCCAGGAGTGTACTGTTTACAGTCTCAGGCGTTGCTGTGTCAGGCGCAGGCATTCTCGGTATCATTACAGCCATTCTGATATGGTCTGAAAGATATCATGCTCCGGGTGCCTCTGCCATACTTACGCTGATTGCCGTGGGAATCATCATGGTCTATTCCGTTGCGAATATTATCACCGGCATTACCGCACTACGTAAATATAACAGAAGAATCCTGTCTTCTGTTATAATCCGCGTTCCTGAGATATGCATCGGTCTGGCCGTTATTTCCCTTGTACTCTGTTTCTTTAACGGCATAATCGTTTCTCATTCTATATTGATAATAGTATCGGGGATCATACTTCCCCTTCTGTTTATTTTTGCAGCTGTTCATAAAAGTGAACAGTAACCTTCTATACCCATTTTTATCATGCTTTGCACTCTGCAAGGCTGAACAGATCTTCATAAAAATCCGGATAAACAGCCTCCGCTGCTTCAGCCTGTTCTATGACAACGGGACTGCTGCTTATGCACCCTGCTATTCCTTCCATCATGGCAATATAAGGATCATTGCCGGAATCCACAGCTCCTCCCGACAGAGGATCCCTTCCTGTATAGCCTTCTATATACAGACTGCCCTCTGATTCCCAGATCATTATGCCCAGCTCTTCCATTGTCTCTATGATGCAGGCGTTCCTGCTGCCTGTCTGATTGCTCGCATCCTGATCATCTGAATTCTTTCCGCCACTGCCGCCGAAATTGCCGATGGCTGATGCTTCAGGGGAACCTGC
>JABUTA010000286.1 GCA_021443845.1 Parasporobacterium sp. | reverse complement strand
GAAGTTTGGGCTCTTGAGGCTTATGGTGCTTCTTACACACTTCAGGAAATCCTTACAGTTAAGTCTGATGATGTTCAGGGACGTGTTAAGACATACGAAGCTATTATCAAGGGCGAGAACATTCCGGAAGCAGGAACTCCTGAGTCATTCAAGGTTCTTATTAAGGAACTTCAGTCTCTTGCATTAGATATTAAGGTTCTTAATGAAAACGATGAGGAAGTTAAGCTTCGTGAATCTGTAGATTATACAGAAACCAACTTCAACGCTATGCTTGCTAACAACAGCCATATGCCGAAGAAGCATGATAACTATGCAGCTCACGGCTATACAGTTCAGGAAGTATCAGACGGTGAGTGGGTAAGCACAGAAGAAGTAATGGATTCGTATGATGAATATGAAGAAGAATCATATGATGATTTTGAAGCAGAAGAATAGGAGGGAACATGACACAGACAACAGTAAATGAAGTTAATGAGTCAATGACATTTGACAAGATCCGTATCGGACTTGCAAGCCCTGAGATGATTCGTGAATGGTCACATGGTGAGGTTACCAAGCCTGAGACTATCAACTACAGAACCTTAAAGCCGGAAAAAGACGGCTTATTCTGCGAAAAGATTTTTGGACCTAGCAAGGACTGGGAATGTCATTGCGGCAAATACAAAAAAGTAAGATATAAAGGTATTGTCTGCGACAGATGCGGCGTTGAAATTACCAAGTCAACAGTTCGCCGTGAGAGAATGGGTTCTATTGAACTTGCAGCACCGGTTTCTCATATCTGGTACTTCAAGGGAATCCCTTCAAGAATGGGCTTAATGCTTGATATTTCACCTAAGAATCTTGAGAAGATTTTATACTTCGCTAACTATATTGTTCTTGATCCGGGCGAGACAGATCTGGTAAAGAAGCAGATTCTTACAGAGAAAGAATACGGCGATGCATCAGAAAGAAACGGTGAGTTTTTCTCAACAGCTAAGATCGGCATGGGTGCTGAAGTTATTAAGGAACTCCTTCAGGAAATAGATCTTGAAGAGTTGGCACAGGAACTTCATGATGCATTAGAAGGTTCATCAGGACAGAAGAGAGCTAAACTCGTTAAGAGATTAGAAGTTGTAGAAGCTTTCAAGAAGAGCGGAAACAAGCCCGAATGGATGATCCTTGATGTTATCCCTGTTATTCCTCCTGATTTAAGACCTATGGTTCAGCTTGACGGCGGCAGATTTGCCACATCTGACCTTAATGACTTATACAGAAGAATCATTAACAGAAATAACAGACTTAAAAAGTTATTAGACCTCGGTGCTCCTGAAATTATCGTAAGAAATGAAAAGAGAATGCTTCAGGAAGCAGTTGATGCCCTTATCGACAACGGTCGTAGAGGACGTCCTGTAACAGGCCCGGGAAACAGATCGCTTAAGTCACTTTCAGACATGCTTAAAGGTAAGCAGGGACGTTTCCGTCAGAACCTTCTTGGTAAGCGTGTTGACTACTCAGGACGTTCGGTTATCGTTGTTGGTCCTGAACTTAAGATTTACCAGTGCGGTCTTCCTAAGGAAATGGCAGTTGAATTATTCAAGCCTTTCGTTATGAAGAAACTGGTTGATTATGATAAAGCCAATAATATCAAGCAGGCTAAGAAAATGGTTGATAAGCTTCAGCCTGAGGTATGGGATGTACTCGAAGAAGTTATCAGAGAGCATCCGGTTATGCTTAACCGTGCCCCGACCCTTCACAGACTTGGTATCCAGGCATTTGAGCCTATCTTAGTTGAAGGCCGTGCTATCAGACTTCATCCGCTTGTATGTACAGCTTACAATGCTGACTTCGACGGCGACCAGATGGCAGCTCACCTTCCGCTCAGCGTAGAGGCTCAGGCTGAGTGCAGATTCTTACTGCTCTCACCTAATAACCTGCTTAAGCCGTCAGACGGTGCTCCTGTAGCCGTTCCTTCACAGGATATGGTTCTTGGTATT
>JABUTA010000285.1 GCA_021443845.1 Parasporobacterium sp. | reverse complement strand
GATTCTGGGTACTATTATGATTTCAGGGCTTCAGGGCAACTTCGTTTTATTAACTGTTGGCCTGATGGGCGTTACAGAAGCAAAAGCTGCATGGATGTACACCATATTCTCACTTGTAATGGGAGCCGGCGGTCTGGTTGTCGGATGGATTTCGGATAAGGTTCTCGGTCCGACAAAAATTATTGCAATCACGACAATTGTAGGAGGTGTGGTTACAGGAATATTTGTAATTGGCCACATAAACAATGTTGGTATGTATGTTATTTTGATTTGCATTATTGGTCTGGCCATCGCAGCAATTTCCACTCTTATTGCAGTAATTCTTATGAATGCTTATGGAAGTAAGAATTTCGGCATTAACTTTGGACTGATTCAATGCGGACCGTTGGTTGGATCGTTTATCGGACCACAGTTAGCTGTAAGAACAGCAGAAACCTTCATGTCAATTGGCGCTGTTGCACTGTTGATGTGCGGCGGTATGTTCTTATTAGCTGGAATCGTTCTTAACAAGGAAATTGGCAAAAAGACATTTTAACGAGGTGTAGTTATGAATAACGATATGCTATATGCGCCTACAGAAGGTTGTTCAGAGGCAATAGTATTAAAAGGAACTCCGCGGCAGATGGGATATCAGTATGGTCGAAAATATGCAGAAAAGTGGGTGCATTATGACGCATTGATAAAAACTTCTATATTTGAGACACCGCTAACCACATCTCTCTATGGCTTTGTTCCACCTAAGAAAGAGGATGCTAGGAGAGATATGCAGGCATTGATTTATATCTCAAGGAAGTATAGCCCGAATTACGTTGAATGGATTGAAGGTCTGCAGAAAGGTCTGGAGAGCAGAGGTGTTGAACTGGATATTGAAGATGTCGTTATGGTTG
The DNA here is from genome assembly GCA_021443845.1 of Parasporobacterium sp. GTDB lineage: Bacteria > Bacillota > Clostridia > Lachnospirales > Lachnospiraceae > RGIG5612. Next base: position 1,099 of record JABUTA010000285.1, on the reverse strand, counting down.
CAACGTACCCAGATGAAAGATGGGCCAGACCAGGCGGAAATTATCCTGAAGGCTTTAACGCAAAAGTAAAAAGTGAGGGAACAACACCAAACAGACCCTACTGTAATGGTTTTGCGGCATCCGGAAAAGCGACACGGAATGATGACGTAATTGTTGGAGTAAGCGGATCACCGTCTGATGAAACAACGGACAGAGTAATGCTGATTGCCTACAAAGATGATGGCAGCTATTTCTCAACATTTGGTACGATTCCAAACCCGTTTGGTCAGTCGGGAATGTCTAGCAAAGGTTTTGCGTTCGCTATGACCTCAAACACTTCCGAGGTTGACTGTAGTTGGGGTGTCTCTCCGGAAGTTGCAGCATTTCACTTGGTAAATGATATAGAGTCGGTAGATCAAGCTAAGCAATGGCTTGAAAATATCCCTAGATCATTTGCAACAGGTAATTTCATCATTGCAGATGATAAGGGAGATATCTGTGTTTGCGAAAGCAATAATGCCCACTTTAATATCAGAAAACCCGGCGATGCAGGTGAAGAAGGAGAATATGTTGTAAGTACAAACCACTTTGCAAGTAAAGAAACGTTTGAATTTAATGTGCCGGAAATGGAAGCATGGAAACATGACTCGATCTGCAGGCTGGCGACCATTTCACAGTATATAAAACAGGGCATAGACAATGGCGGCATAGATATTGACTGGGTTCATCATATTCTTAGACAGAACGACTGGTATGATTCTGAGACTAAAGAATGGAATTACAATGAACCGGCATCAGGCAAGGGAAGCGATGTGCTTGAATATACTCATTCAGCATTCTATAATCCTGCAACAATGATGGTTTATTATATGCAAGGTACGGGCGGAGGTATTGGTGCACCCGCTGGATCCATGGGCGAATTTGTACAGTTCCCGTTGATGGACGATGTTGGACAGACAATTGAAATGATGATGATGGATGCTTTCTTCGGAAATTTTCACACTGCCAGAGGTGAATTCATCAGAGTGAGGAATGCCAGCAAAGTTCTCCAGCAGGATTATGCGAGCCAGGTTGCATTGAGAAGTCTTCTTGATGAGTCGTATAGGAACTTAACTTTTCC
>JABUTA010000284.1 GCA_021443845.1 Parasporobacterium sp. | reverse complement strand
TAGTTGTCGCAGCCGAAAATATGCTGCCAGCTTGGTGCTGCCAGTTTATCTGCGGCGCTCATGGCAGTTGTGCTGTAAGGGGTCCAGAAAAGACCCACGATTGCAAGAATAAGCACAATGCCGGTAATGATGCATCCGATTATTAAACTGTAATTTTTTCTGAACATTCTCACAGTTTTACCCTCGGATCTATAAGCTTGTAGACCATGTCTACGATGAAATTAACTACAATTATGAAAAATGCAATGATAAGGACCACCGCCTCTACAACCGGATAGTCACGGTTGCTGATGGCCGTAACCAGCATGGTTCCAAGTCCCGGCACGGAAAATACCTGCTCAACAATAATGCTTCCCGCCACAATTTCGGCCACGATAATTCCCATGAATGTGATTACCGGCACCAGAGCATTTTTAAGAACATGGCCGTACATAACGCCGTTTCTGGTCTGACCCTTGGAATAGGCCGTTCTTACATAATCTTTATGAAGTTCTGACCTGATTGAAGATGACAGGAATTTCACTGTCATGGCAATCTTAGGAAGAGCGATGGCAATGGCCGGGAAAATAAGATAATAGCAGGCACGGCCGAAGTCTTGCTGAGGCCATACGAACTGTCCCAATTTGAACCAGCTCAGCAAAATGGAGAATAAATACGTGATTAATAATCCCAGGAAAAATGCCGGGATTCCCATGGTAATCTGTGTAATTGTGGTCATGGAAGCGCGGCCTATCACGCTTCTTCGCTTTGCTGAAAATATTCCGATCGGGATTGAAAAGATGGCTATCATTAAAAATGAAATTAATGACAGAAGGGCTGTGTTTCCGATTCTCTCGCCGATGAGTGAGGAAACGCTCATGCCCGAATACTGATAAGACATGCCAAAATCGCCTCTGACAGCGCCGGCAAGCCAGATGAAATAACGTTCGATGACAGGCTTATTAAGGCCTAACTGCTCCTTCAGCGCCGCTACTCTTTCAGGGGTCGCATCGGTTCCCAGCTTAGACAGAGCAGCATCTCCCGGAATTACGGAAAATGCTATGAACACGATTGCCGAAATCAGCAGAAGTGCAATTATTAAAGTAATAACTCTCTTGAGAACGTATTTCATATCGGTGATGCCGGAAGGCGCCTTTTTAGGGGCGCCCGCCGGAAAATAATTATTTGTATTTAACTACAGACATATCCTGAGCCGATACAGGGTAGAATACGTAACCTTCTAAGTTCGCATTCACCGCTACAATGTTGGATGGGTCTTCAAGGTAAATTGATGACGCATCATTTGCCAGGATTTCCTGAAGTCTTGTATAACAGGTTATTTTTTCATTCTGGTCAATAGCAGACATTGCTTTTCCATAAACTTCATCGTACTCAGCATTGTTGAAGTTAATGAAATTGTTGCTTGCTGTTGAAATGAACTTGCTGAACCATGAATTAGGAGCAAGGGTTCCGTCAACGGCTACAACTGTTGCCTGATATTTTCTGCCCATGTAAACATCCGAAAGCCATGTGTCCCAGTCAACGCCCTTGATAGTCGCTGTAATTCCGGCCTCTGCCAGAGACTCAACGATGATTTCGGCTGTTGACATATGAAGCGGATAGTTTTCGGGAACCGTAATCTCAAATGAAAGATTGGTTACGCCTGCGTCTGCTAAAATCTGCTTAGCCTTCTCCACATCTCTTGTGTATGTAGTTTCGGTTGCGGCATTGTAATAGGTTGTGGCAGCCGGAATCATATGAGTTCCTAGAATGTGTGATGTTCCGTCGAAAAGCATCTGGTTAATCAGATCGCGGTCTACAGCATAGTAAACTGCCTGACGAACCGCCATGTTGTCAAATGGAGCCTCGCCGTTGTTCAGGAACATACCCTGTACATAGTTAAGGCTTCCGATTGCAACGCCAACCGATGGGTCAAGGGATGCCATCTGGTCAACTGACAGATACTGATAAATGTCAAGTGTTCCGGAATTAAGCTGAAGCAGTGCAGCGTCAGCGTC
>JABUTA010000283.1 GCA_021443845.1 Parasporobacterium sp. | reverse complement strand
TGTTCAAATATTATATTCTGTTCCCTGCAGAATGCTTCCCAGACAGCCTCTTCTCTCTCATCAGATGCCCAGCACAGCCCGCAGCCGGCACTGATACTCACAGGCAGGGGTATTATCCTTCCGGGTTTACAGAAGGCTTTTGCTTTTCTCTCCATTATAAGCGCCTGGGTTGTTGTTTTAAATGTTATTATAAAATATGTCTGCATACTATGCGGCACCTGCATCATTCAGTCTCCGATGTTATTTATACGATATCATTATCATAAAATTCTGCGTCTTTCAGGGTATCAATATCGTATAACTCAGCTGCATTCTCTGTCTCATATAAAAAGCAGGGATATTTCTTCAGTACTGCCCGGCCTCCAGTATCTTTCTGAAGCCCTTGCAGTTCCTCCAGCAGTTCTGAGCGGAAAATGGCAGGATTTCCGGGTATTCCTTTATGAGCCAGGCACCCACAAGGCTTGTCAGAGCTGTAAAATGCATCTATAAACCCGTTTAAAGTATCGGCTGTTATGCCCGGCTGATCTGCTGCCGCGAACATAACATCATCATTTACGCCTTCCAGCCCTGCCCTTATGGAATATGATATTCCCAGAGAGCTGTCAGGTGAGTATACTGTCTCAATATCCGGATTATCCAGGGCGATCTGTTCTTCCCTGTACACCACCCTGATACGGCAGTCATTCCTCATTTCTGCAAGCTGCTTCAGAGCATCAAGGCCATGCATATATAAAGGCCTGCCCCTGAATTCATATAATAATTTCTGTGATAAGAACCGCCGGCTTGACCCCGCCGCCAGATATATTATCTGCATCTTTCCTGCACTCTCTTACATCTCAGTCATCCGCGCTGACCTGTTTTCCTGTCATCGCAGTATACTCTTTTCCCTACTGTTCTTTCATTGCCATCAGCACCTTCTCCGGTGTAATGGGCAGTTCATAATGCCAGCTGCCGGAGGCTGCTGCTATGGCTGCATTAATAGCAGGTGACGGCGTATTGATAACTATCTCACCTATGGATTTCGCACCGAATGGGCCTGTAGGTTCATAGCTTGATTCAAAATCCACATTGATCCTGCCCACATCCACTCTTGCGGGAATCTTGTACTGCATGAAAGAGTTCTCCAGAATTTTGCCCTTTTCGTTGTAGGTTATCGACTCTGAAAGAGCCATTCCGATACCCTGGGCTATGCCTCCTTCAGTCTGGACTGCCGCAAGGTTTCTGTTGATAACGGTTCCGCAGTCAACTACTGCTGCATAATCTGTAACTTCTACCTTGCCTGTTCCGGGATCCAGCTCTATCTCTGCCATACCTACCATAAAAGGAGGTGGAGATACGGGCTGTGTATTGGTCTGGGTGACTGCCACCGGAATATTATTGAACAGCATGGACTTTGAAGCAATATCAAAAAGGCTTACTTTCTCACCGGTTGTTAGTATGCGTACTCCTGTGCCGACAAAATCCGTATCATCCTTTGAAACTCCTTTTATTTCCGCAGCTATGGCTTTCATATTTTCTATAAGCTGTTCACAGGCCATTACCACAGCACGTCCTGTAACATAGGTGGTGCTGGAAGCATAGGAACATGAATCATATGGTGATGCATCAGTATCCGCTCCGAATACATTTACCATGTCCGGGCTGCACTCCAGAGTTTCCGCAGCCATCTGAGCCAGAATCGTATCGCAGCCAGTGCCCATGTCTGCCGCGGCAATCATCAGGTTGTAGCTTCCATCGTCGTTGAGTTTGATGGTCGCACCGCCGACATCAACGTTCGAAATGCAAGAACCCTGCATTGCCATGGCCATGCCGGCAGCACGCACCTTGCCATTTCCCAGGTTGCGCACTGGGTAGCGCGCATCCCAGTCGAAAATTTCCTTGCAATGCTCCAGGCACTTGTCCAGTGCGCAGGCATTTGCAGTCTCATTGTAATAGGCCGGCATTAGCATGCCTTCCTTCAAAAGATTTTTCTCGCGAAGCGCAGCTGGGTCGATCCCAAGC
>JABUTA010000282.1 GCA_021443845.1 Parasporobacterium sp. | reverse complement strand
ACGTTTTTAATAAAATAACGGTTTTAAGAAGATGTTCTTTAATAAACGTTTCCGCTGCGTCTCTTCCCGAATCAAGATATATTGCAGCAGTAACAGCCTCAAAGGCATCAGATATTATGGAAGCACGTTCCCTGCCGCCCGAAGCCTCTTCTCCCCTTCCCATCAGAAGAAATTCTCCCAGGGATATCCGCCTGCTGCAGCAGGCAAGGCTCTGCTCACAGACCATAGACGCCCTGAGTCTGGTAAGATCCCCCTCCTGTATGCTTCTGTATTTTTCGTATAGGAATTCACTTACATGAAACTCTATGATGGCATCACCGAAAAACTCCAGCCGTTCATTATCAGCCGGAATATCTCCTGATGATCTGTTTTCATTTACATATGAACTGTGGGTAAGGGCCTGGATCAGAAGATTTCTGTTTTTAAAAGTATATCCGATAATACTCTGAAATTCGTCAATATTTCTATTCATAACACCCTTTTACCGTTATTTTACAGATTTTCTGATTTCATCAACTGCATCCTGAACAGTAACGATTTTTTCAACCTGAACATCCTCAATGGATATCTCAAAGCAGTTTTCAATACCCATGATGATCTGAAATACATCCAGGGAATCTGCTCCCAGGTCGTTAACAAATTTTGTTTCGGGAGTGATCTTTGAAGGATCAACATTAAGAACGTCCACAATAATATCTTTTAATTTTTCAAATTCCATTTTAGTTCCCCCTGAGTAATTTATAGGCAATGCTGTATCTGCGTCCTTATTGTCTGCTTAAGCTCTCGGCAATCTTTTCCGTAAGGCCTTCCCTTACGGCAGTACGGCACTGAAGGACAGTATTTCGTATTTCAGGTGATTTTGAATTGCCGTGAGTCTTTACAACAAAATTCCTGAGCCCTAACATGGGAGCTCCGCCGTATTCTTCAACAGAAAACTGCTTCATTGTCTTTTTGAAATTATTCTTTATGAGCAATGCTCCTGCTTTTGATAACAATGTGGAAGTAAGTGCACTTTTAACTACGTTGAGCATATTTGCCGCAACACCTTCATATGTCTTCAAAATAGTGTTGCCTACAAATCCGTCACATACCGCTACGTCCACTTCTCCGTCGATCATTCCCCGGCTTTCAACACTTCCCACGAAATTAATGTCTCCGCATTCTTTAAGCAGAGGAAATGTTTCCTGGACCTGATGATTGCCTTTTGTTTCTTCTTCGCCTATGTTCACCAGTCCCACCTTCGGATCGCTGACACCGAGAACATATTTCATATATATGCTGCCCATTTTTGCAAACTGCACCAGCATTTCAGGACGGCAGTCAATATTTGCTCCGCAGTCCATAATAAGTACCGGAGTACGGGCTGTTGGTACAAGAAATGCCAGGCCTGCCCTGTCAACGCCCCTCATTCTTCCGACAATGGTCTGCCCGCCTACGAGAATTGCTCCTGTATTGCCACAGGATACAAATGCATCTGCCTCACCGTTTTTCAGGGCATACATTCCCAATACCATGGATGAATCCTTTTTCTGCCTTATGGCGTTTGTGGGCACATCACAGTTCTCCACCACGCTGAAGGAAGGGACAATGATGATTCCTGATTCATCGTACTTATATTTTGAAAGCTCTGACCTGAGTTTCTGTTCATCACCATACAGTCTGACAACTATATCGTCGCAGATATTAACGGCCTCAACCGCACCTTTCACCTGTTCTGCCGGTGCATAATCGCCTCCCATGGCGTCAAGAGCAACTATTATCTTTCCGTCCTCTGTCATATGAATCTCCTTATGACAAAATTACATAATTATTCAACACAAAACACAGGATTACCGTGTTAATCCTGTGCACTGCCCTTATAACAATATAAATGATATTATACTCACGATTATATTTTCGTCCATATTAAAATTTTCACAGACTTAATGCGCAAAAAAGCTCAAAAAAAGTCATTTATGTTCATATTTTTCTTGAAATTTGTTAAATATAGATGTAGAATAANAATTTGTTAAATATAGATTTAGAATAAATCCGTTGTAATTTTATGGTGCATTAAAGCGTTAAACCCCTATGACGCAGCACCGGAAACGGAAGGAGAAAACCATGGCATTAAAGAATGAATACCTTAAAAGGGTATACGAGGATCTCGCAGGAAGATGCTCAAATGAAAAAGAATTCCTGCAGGCAGTAGAAGAAGTATTCGAAAGCCTTGAACCTGTAGTTGAAAAACATCCTGAATACGAAAAAAACGCTATCATGGAAAGAATCGTTGAACCTGAAAGAGTTATCATGTTCCGGGTTCCGTGGGTTGATGACAACGGCAAGGTACAGGTTAACAGAGGCTACCGTGTACAGTTCAACTCAGCTATAGGACCTTACAAGGGTGGTCTGAGATTCCATCCTACAGTAAACCTTTCAGTACTTAAGTTCCTCGGTTTCGAACAGATTTTTAAGAACTCTCTTACTACTCTGCCTATGGGCGGCGGCAAGGGTGGTTCTGACTTTGATCCTAAGGGCAAATCAGACAGAGAAGTTATGGCATTCTGCCAGAGCTTTATGACAGAGCTTGTAAAACATATCGGACCTGACACAGACGTTCCTGCCGGTGATATCGGTGTAGGCGGACGTGAAGTTGGATATATGTTCGGTCAGTATAAGAGACTTGCTAATGAGTTCACAGGAGTTCTTACAGGTAAATTAGTTGGTGCAGGCGGATCACTCGTTAGAACACAGGCTACAGGCTATGGTCTGTGCTACTACACAGCTAATGTTCTTGAAGGAATGGGAACAAGCTTCGAAGGCAAGACAGTTGTAGTTTCAGGTTCAGGAAACGTAGCAATCTATGCTTGTGAAAAAGCAACTCAGTTAGGAGCTAAGGTTGTTGCTATGTGCGATTCTAACGGATATATCTATGATCCTGAAGGAATCGATCTTGATGCTGTAAAGGATATCAAGGAAGTTCGCCGTGCCCGTATTAAAGAGTATGCCGATACACACCCATCAGCAACTTATACAGACGGATGCAAGGGTATCTGGACAATTAAGTGTGATATCGCTCTTCCATGTGCTACTCAGAACGA
>JABUTA010000281.1 GCA_021443845.1 Parasporobacterium sp. | reverse complement strand
GATACCGAGATCAGCCTTCTATCCCCGGGCCAAAAATGCATATGCGGTAATAGCAACCACCGAAACCGCATACTATGCCTGCATAATCCTTCAGAAAGGCTGCCTGTAATACAATACTCAGCCCAGCAATCCGGCAATTTCCTGCAGCACCTCTTTTTCAACAGGGAGGCGCTGCCATTTTGTATATGCCTTCTCCAGACGTTCACCGGTCTGTCTGAGCTTTTCCTGTGACAGCATGGGAAGGTATTTTCTTACCTGGCTTATCATTGCACGTTTCATAAGACTGATGGTTCCGTTTGAATCGGCAGGGACAGGTTCTGTACATATGTCGATCAATGCACCGCAGGCTTCCTGTACGGAATTCTCATCCAGTCCCTCAAGGCTGTAATCAAACATTTCGAGATGTGACTGTACATCCTCAAGGAATTTATCGCAGATCACATCTCTTTCAGTTCTGACATGGCTGCCTGCCACCCAGTGGGCCAGGCTTCCCACCATTTTCCGTCCCTTTTTCTTTCCTCCCAGAGCATGTATGGATTCTTCAAATCCCTCATATATCTTTCTGATTCCCAGGGCAAGATCCAGGGCTGTTATTTCATTTCCCGATACGGTAATTTCCGACATTGATATCCTCCTGCAGAAGCTTTTCATTCTGCAAAACGGCCGCTTCTGATATCGGCAGTTTTTCCGTTTACTGAATAGTGATCAAGAACACCGCATATTGTGAGATCGACTATTGCATAGTCATCATTAAGGAGCATATTTCCTGCTCCCCCGTCAGTGTTCACTACAACAATATCACCAACTCCCGAATCCGTACAGTCGAAGGCGATCATTCTGGGACCTTCCGGCTGTTTTGTCTCAGGATCAAAATATTCCACGAGCATCAGCTTGTATCCCTGATACCCGTCATCCTTTATTGTAGATACGATATTTCCCACTACTTTCGCCAGACGCATTTTAAAGCTCCTTTTTACATATCACTTCAAGCGAGGCAGGCACACTGCCCGTCTCGCTTTTGCAATCCGTAATGCTGCCGCCTTACAGCTCTTCATTATATTCATCAATAAATCCCACGATTGCCACATCCACAGGGGTCAGCTTCTTGCGGAATATCCTGGCAGCTTCCTTTGATCCTATCATGTAAACATGGTCCCCTATACCGGCCTGGCGGGTCTGGTCCGCTGCAACCACCAGCCCGGCTTCTCTGCCGTTTTCTATCTTCTGCACGATAAGAAGGGGTATGTTCTCAATTCCCGGATCCTTTACCGTAGCGACAACACTGCCCGCTACAATTCCGGCATACATTTTTTATTCCTCTTCTGATCTGTCGATTGACGGAAGGATGTATTCAACATCAGCATGGGGACGCGGAATTACATGAACTCCGTAAAGCTCACCAACACGCTTTGCAGCTGCTGCACCTGCATCCACTGCTGCCTTTACAGCACCTACGTCACCACGTACCATTACAGTTACCAGACCTGAACCGATCTGTTCTTTGCCGATCAGTTTTACATTAGCAGCCTTTACCATGGCATCTGCTGCCTCAATTGATCCGATAAGTCCGCGAGTTTCAACCATTCCTAATGCTTCTTTCATGATTAATATTCTCCATTCATGATATTTTCCGTGCGTGCGCACATTGTTAACTTATGCTTCTTTTATATAATGCAGACTCATCTGCAGAATATCATTTTTATTTATGATTTTTAATTAAAGTCTCTGTCAGAATATGGTCTTCAGCATATCCGGATGAGGGGCCGGTATGACCACACTTTCTGTCATAAGTCCCTTTGTTTCCTCAAGTGCCTCCGCTGCTTTTACCGCAGCCTCCACTGCTGCTACTTCACCGGTGAGGGTTATGAAGGACTTGCCTCCCAGACCTCTTCCCAGTCTTACCTCCAGTAGTTCTATTTCCGATGCTTTAGCTGCCGCATCTGCTGCATGGACTGCAGCGCACAGAGAAAATGTTTCCATTATTCCCAGAGACTTCAGGCCTTCG
>JABUTA010000280.1 GCA_021443845.1 Parasporobacterium sp. | reverse complement strand
TGCGATATTTGCCAGTGACATAGCTCCCCAAGCTGCTTCGTCACGGTAAATCTTATCTAAATCATGCCATGCATCAATATATGAAGCAAAATCTCTGAGTACAAAATACTCATCATTATGCTGAAGGAGTGCGTCGTAAATTCCCCAGAAGTCGTAGTTAGAAGCGGCAAATGTACCGTTAACCAGCTGACTTGTAAGAGTTACGAGACGCGGATCCTGTCTGCATACTTCTGCGGCATAATAACCGCCTTTTGTATAATAATCCTGTGCTTCGTCGGCTGTAATACCAAAAATCTTGATATTTTCATCTCCTACGCACTGCTTGATCTCTACATTTGCCCCGTCAAGTGTACCTAAGGTTACTGCGCCGTTCATAATGAATTTCATGCAGCCTGTGCCCGAAGCCTCCTTACCTGCTGTAGAAATCTGCTCTGAGTAATCTGCTGCAGGATAAATTAACTGTCCGTTGGAAACACAGAAGTTTTCAACAAATACAACCTTAATCTTCTTGCTTACTACAGGGTCGTTATTTACAAGGTCGGCAACTGAGTTAATGAACTTAATTACTTCCTTGGCAAATGCATATCCTTGCGCAGCCTTTCCCGAGAAGATAAATGTATAAGGATTAATATCATAATCAGGATTCTGCTTTATCTCATTGTAAAGATGTAAAACCTTAAATGCATTAAGAAGCTGTCTCTTATATGCATGGATTCTCTTAACCTGAACATCAAATACTGAATCCGGATCAATATCAATCCCTTGAGTTTCCTTAATATATCTTGCGAGACGGACTTTATTGTCTCTCTTAACTTTTCTGAGTTCTGCCATAAATGCAGAATCTGTGCTGAATTTTTCAATCTCAGCAATTTCATCCATATCTTCGATCCAATCATCACCGATTGAATCATTGATAAGTTTTACAAGACCCGGATTGGACTGAACCAGGAATCTTCTATGGCTGACACCGTTGGTCTTATTGTTGAATTTAGTTGGCTGCAGCTGATAGAAGTTATTAAATACAGTCTCTTTAAGAATCTCTGTATGAAGTGCGGCAACACCATTTACTGAATGACTTCCGATAATCGAAAGATAAGCCATGCGAACTTCTCCGTCCCAAAGAACTGCTGTATTTCTTGCAGCTTCGTTGAAGTTAGGAATGTTCATGCTTTCAAGGTTAGCCTTCCATCTTCTGTCAATCTCGTCAACAATCATATAAATACGTGGAAGAAGTTCCATAAACATTCCGATATCCCATCTTTCCATTGCCTCAGGAAGTACGGTATGGTTGGTAAATGAAATAGTTTTCTTGGTGATTTCCCATGCATCGTCCCACTCAAGACCTTCTTCATCAATGAAAACTCTCATTAACTCAGGAATGCAGAGCGTCGGATGTGTATCATTAATATGAATAGCGATTCTGTCTGAGAATTTAGCCCAGTCATCAGAGCCATATTTTTTCTTATAATTTTTAACGATTGAGGCAATACCTGCGCAAACGAAGAAATATTCCTGTTTAAGTCTTAATTTTCTTCCGGTACCGTTAGAATCATCCGGATAAAGGATACAGGAAATAGCCTCGATGTCATTTCTTTCCTTCATTGCCAGTGAATAATCGCCCTGATTGAAAGCATTCATATCAACACGGTCATAAACCGGAAGAGCCTGCCATAATCTGAGTCTGTTAACTGTATGTCCACCGTAACCAACAATAGGAACATCATAAGGAACGCCCTTAACACAGGTATATCCCTTATGTTCGAATGACATTTCGCCATCATTCCACTGTCTGTCAATATATCCGCCGAATTTAACGATTACTGCGTCATCATTTCTGCGATTCTCCCATGGATAACCATCCTGAAGCCACGCATCGGGAAGCTCAACCTGATATCCGTCTTTAATTTTCTGTTTGAACAAACCGAAACGATAACGGATGCCCATTCCTGTTCCGGGGATATCAAGGGCTGCCATTGAATCGATAAAGCAGGCTGCAAGTCTTCCAAGAC
>JABUTA010000027.1 GCA_021443845.1 Parasporobacterium sp. | reverse complement strand
GTATTCATCAAAGGTTGATAATACTGACGAAAGCTGTTCATTCGGGATGTTCAGCTTTTTCGCAATATTCTTAAGCTCGAGTCCGGAGGCAACTGCCTGGGCATGGGCAGAATCGGTACTGTCAGATACAGCATTCACCTTCAGGTTTTCGCCCCCTGCATATACATATCCCTCTATCCGGGCAGCAATATCCTCATAGGCGAAATTCCATGCGGTAGATGCACCGACAACGACCTTCTCAGCCTGTGCAGAACCTTTGGTCCGGGCATCAGCTGCTGTTTTACCGTATGCATTCACTTCAACACTGCCATCGGCTGAAACTGTGGCACCGTTCTCAACTGATGCAATTGCATCAGAGCTGATCATATTCAGGCCTACGGCAGCATCTATAACAGTATCCTGTTTGGATTCTGCTTCACCTTCTTTATACAGAATGATTGTTTCTGTAAAGCCGTTCTCATCAAGATAATACCGGCGGACATTTTTGGTTTCTCCATCCAGTCTGTATCCCTCAGGAACACCTGTTACCCAGATATAGTAGGATTTCGGCTTATCCGTATAATCAATTACCATTTTGCCCCTGACAACATTTACTATCTGACCGGATGCCTGAGCCTCATATTCCGATACAGTAACTTTAAGCCCTTCCTGCAAAATGGTATCACCGTTTGCATTCTTGAAGTTAATAGTAAGCTTTTTGGGGATTGCAGGTTCTAAATAGCAGTCGCTGCCTGCAACAGCTTCCGTCTTTGCTGCATTTTCAGTGGATGCATAGATAAGAACATCCCCTTTGGATGTTATATAAGAGCCGGTGCATACCAGTGCCTTTGCAGCCGGTGCAAAGTAGTCGGCAGCAACACTTCCGCCGATACCTGTACCGCCTTTTCCGTTTGCCTTTGCAGCAACACCGGTAAGGCTGGGGTCTGCTCCTGCATATACATTAATATTTGTTCCCTGCAGTGCCTTAACTGAAGACTTCCCTGTTCCTATGGTTAAATGGGCATGATTATCCTCACCGTCACCCACATAAGCCTCATAAGTCGGCTGATAAACATCGATTGCAAGAGCTCCTGCAAAGCCCATATCAGAAGCGCCTGCTCCTGACAGTACTTCCATATTCACTGCATTGTTTGCAGTAACGGTTTTGCCCTCTGCCTCAGTTTCTGTCTGACCGCAGATAATATCCACAGACTGAGCGGAATGATTTCCTGTTACATATGCCTTAGCATCTGTCTTGCCCCAGAGCAGGGCAACACCTACAGCAATACCCTTTTTGCCTATAACTGCAGATGCATCTGCATTGGCATTAAGGTTGTCTGTATTTCTCACTTCAACGGTAAGATTGCCGGAAGTCACTGTATTCTTTTTAATATATGCATTTACTTTGTTGTTATATACAAGAAGAGCAAGTGTTCCTGCCCATTCAACAGAACCCTCAGCTGTATCCGGATTGATAGGCATTGCATCAGGTATTATGGGTTCATTATCATAATCATCGCCGTTGATATTATTGGCGTCATCAACCATGATGTCTGCAGCAATGAGGGCATCGTTTCCTGCCTGGTTTGCTCCCACGTTTGCCTCACCGTCTTCTGCTTTCTTTGAGCATCCGGAGGTGCTGGCAACAGTAGTCACATTTCCGCCGTTCTTTGCAATGGCCTCAACGGAAATATTCTCTGACCCGGATATTGCTCTGTCAACTATGGCGTTGGTGTAAAATGTTGCAACGGAAAGACCTATGGTAATACCCTTTACGCTTGTTGCACCCTTTGCAGATGCACCGGATTTGATATTGGCGGTTCTTTCTGAAGATGCTTTTACATTTACATCCCCCGATACGGAAAGTGCTTCGCAGGTATCGCTGCCCTTTAACTCAGCCTTTACATCAGAAGTCACGATAATGATACCCAATGCACCCATTTTTCCGTCATTGCCGCTGGTATTTTCTCCGGCAGAAGCCTGGTCGGTTGTATTTCCTTTTGATCCGGCACTGATTGACAGATCAGCTGCACCGGTTATTTTTGTATCTGATGAAATGTATGCATTAACTTTTTCATATAGATAATCACCTGTGATTCCTCCGCCTGTGGCATTGACAGACTTGATGCCGATAGCTCCCACAGCTCCTGTTACTACCTTGGTGCCCATGTTGGAACCGGCTTTTACTGCAACATCCTTTCCGTTAGTGATTTCAATAATCGAATTTTCAATATAAGCATTTACATCATCATAAGCATAATTAACTGCAATAGAGCCTGCAAAACCGGTTTTACCTGAACGGTAACCTGCCTTTGCCTCCACATTTGAGGCATTATTATAGGTGATGTTTTTCTTTTTATTTTTAGGATCTGCTGCTTCTTTTGTGCCTGCAGCAGCTTCTACGTTCACACCTGACGCTTTAATATCGGCATTCTTTATATAAGCGTTATTGTCATTATCATAAATATTGAGTCCGATACCTATACCCGTGGAAGAAACTTCGGGTGCCTTCAGTTCATTCTCTGTTACTCCCTGAAAAAGGATGATGCTTACCACCTTACCCGGAATGTACTCCATTTCCATGGGGGCACCGGTCAGAGGATTATACAGGATTGTATCATCATCCTTAAAAATATATCTGTGAGCAAAATCCAGAGAGATATTCTTATAATACCACTTAAAATTACCGGCCTGATGTTCCTGAGCTTCAGTAAGATTACGGATACCCTCCGGCAGTGCATTATATGCAATCTCAGTATATTCTGCTGCACCAGAAAGTGTATACTGCTCTGAATCAACATAAAAATATACTTTGTAATCTCCGACTTTGTTCAGTTCAAATCTTGCGACTCTTGAGAAAACATTAAGGATTTCACTTCTGATCTGTCCTGATTTAACTGTACCGGATTCATTTTCCAGGAATACATATCCCGGCACTGCTGTATGAAGGTCCTGCTTGAAAACAGCAACCCTTATTTCAGCATCAACAGGCGGCTCGTCATAAATGGTATCAACACCGGATGCATCACTGTTGGTATCTGAATTCGCCATCTGTGTGGAATGCACATTCAGCTCACCGCCGGCTGTTATCATACCCTTTGAATCAATGTAGGCTGAACCGTCAGTATTGGTATATGCAAATGCAAATGTTCCGGCATACTGATCCTCAGCGGTATCTGCTTTTGTGATCTCAATTTTCTTGCTGGATTTTTTACCGGCTTCTACGTAGATGGAACCTTCCTTGATAACAGTGCCAAGAGGCACATCGGTGAAGGAATATTTCCAGGTTCCTGCATAAATCTCTTCAGCTCCGGATCCGAAATTGATAGAAAAGCCTTCTTCGTTGAAGAACGCTGTTTTTGTAACAGGGGCAGTAAGTTCAGTCAGCTCCGGCTCATTCAGACTGACAGGTGTCAGGGTAACAACAACGGGAGTTCCCCTCTGCGCCTGTACCCCTTTGCCTATCTGGAATTTCAGTTCAGCCTCACCGCACATATCCGGATGCTGGCATGTTGAGTCAGATTTTTCAACGCCCCATGAGCCCTTGAACTGATCCACAAGAGACATGATTTTTTTGGAAATCTCCAGCTTTGCAGCCGCATTGGCGATGGCACTGCCGGCAGAACCTGCTGCTCTTTCCAGAACAATAAAAATTCCGTCAATAACAAGATTCTTTATGCGGCTTACACTTGCTGATATTTTAAGTTCAAAAAACTTTGTATAAGCATCCTGCTGAGATTTTGCTTCGGTTCTGAACACCTCTTTGTTATCAGAAGTAACATTGATATCTCCGCCCGCACTCAGCATTGAATACCGGTCTTTCGAATCTGTAACTGAAGCAGATGTATCACCGGAAGCGTAATTTACTCCTACTGAAAGAATCTGCTGATATAAGTTGGCTTTTTTACCCTGAGACACAACAGCAGATGTCACGTCGGAAGCTGCGGAAATGTTGATGTCTTTTGACGCGTCAATATCAGAACCGATCACCTCGACCTTTGTATCACCGTTCACGATTCCCAGAGCAACGCTGTACTTTGACAGGGGGCCTGCACCTGATGTAGATGTGGCGGAAATATTGATCTTCTTATCTGCTTTCAGATCAACATCACCTGCCGTAGCTGTGATATATGAATCATTTACATATACTCTTGTATTTGCATTTACAAAATTAACGGCAATACCGATTGCCATTGAAATAGTCTGAATGGAATAATCTGTGGAAGCTGTGGCTGAAACCGAAGCTCCTGTTATGGAACTGTTTCTGATGTTGATGAGGTGATCGGAGTTCTTAACAGCAAAGAACATGCTGAAAGGTGCCTCGGGTGTGATGGCATTCTTGACCTTTTCGTAACCGGTCTCAATTAATTCACCGGCTTTTGCGGTAACTATCTTTGTGGCGTCAACAATGGCTCCGCCGATTTTTCTCCAACCGCTTACACTGACTTCTGAATCCTTGGCAAGTGCAGTCGGAGACTCATCCTCACCGTCTTCATTCTGAACAACAGTGGTGGTGCTTTCATCCACGGTAGCACTCTCACTTGAAGCAGAAATATCTGCGTAGGAACCTGCCTTCAGATTCACATCACCGGTTGCTTCAATATTTACATTTTCAATATTGATTATGTAATCGTCCGTATCGTATATTTTTGAAAGATCAAGAAATTTATTGAAGAAGGAAGTTGAGGGATCCATGTCTGTTGCTTCCGCCGTGAGAGACTTCATGGTCCAGGTAAAATCCTTTTTATCATCCGGAACAACCAGAAGGATATTCTGAGCCATAAGGATTATGTCGGCTAATGACATGGTCAGGGTATTCTTAACCAGGGCGCTGTCAGCCCTGCCTTTTACATTTGCACCGAGGCTGATGGTACTCATGGCATAAAGCTCGGTACGTGTGACAGATGAAGTTTTTGTATAAGTGGTAACCGTGATATCCCCAGTATCACTTTCTGCGCTTACCACCAGACGTCCTGAGGAATCCATATCTATGATGATATTTTTAGCGCTGACCTTGATGACCACCTCATCGGAGTCCTGGGTGATAGTAGTTCCAAGTAATGCAGCTGATTCTTCATCGTCAGATTCAGCTTCTGTTCCGGGTACGGACTCACTGTCTGATACGGGTTCGCTGTCTGATACTTCATTGTCAGATACAGATCCTTCATCGGAAGCTTCGCTGTCCTGCGCGGTTTCATTATCGGATACCTGCCCGTTATCAGTTTCTGCCTGATCATCTGACACAGAATCTCTGTCAGTTACGTTTTCATCGTCTGATGCTTCATCGCATGATACAGCATCGCTGTCTGAAATTTCATTTTCTGATACAACGTCTCTGTCTGATGCTTCGTCATCAGACATATCTTTAATATCTGATATTTCAAGGTTCTGTGCATCCTCGCCGTCAGATACAGAGCTGTCCTCAGTTTCTGTCTGAACATCTGACACAGCTTCTCCAACAGTTACAGTTTCACTTTCGGATAATTCATTTTCTGATGCAGCTGCGATTTCGAGTGTTTCATCGATGAATACCGTTTCTCTTTCATAGGTTTCATCTTCAAATGCATATTCTTCAGGTTCACTATCCGAATCAGAAAAACCCTGCTCCTGTATATCATGCCAATCTGAGACATACTCCTCCGGAGCAGCCTCATCTGCCAATGCAGAAACAGGCGTCATCAATACAAGTCCTGTTACGAGAAACAGGGCTGCAATTATTCCGATAATTCTTTTAATCTTATCTGTTTTATTTATCATTAACAATTCTCCGGTGTGCCTGATATGCATACGCACACTTCCAGTGATTATATCTTCATTTTAAAATTTTATTCTACTCTATTCTCTCATAAGAAGCAACTCCAATAGTATTATAATTGTCATTCACTGAACCCCATGATAAAATTATATATCATATAATCAGATTCCGAAAATCTGATAATCTCAGAATATATAAAACATTATTCAGGATACATCATGAATCATAACAAACGTTTTATTGCATTTATCAAAGACCACAAAAGGCTGGTTGCGCTTATCCTTGCCATTGTGCTGATAGTAAATATTGTGGCTATCGCAATTTCATCCACCGATACAGGAAATAATATTTCCCGGAATGGTACTGACTCAATGACCGCTGTATCTCCTGCGGAGAATATTACAGATCCGGTACAGGACATCACCGATCCTGCACAGGATATCACCGATCCTGCGGGTGATATCACCGCGTCACAATCTGCCTCTGATCAGCCTGAGGTTTCCGGTGATCAGTATTCTGTGATTCTTAACAATTCGTGGGATTATATAGCCTCTGCAAAAATCTCCGCTCTGCTTCAGGAAAAAAATGATGCTTTTTATGAAGCTTATGCAAATGCAGATTATGAAAAAGCTCTTGAAGAGATCTCATATGTTATAGATCATTTTGATGCCGGCAGCACTGCTTACAGCCAGCGGGCACTGGTCTACAGCCAGCTCGGTAAAAATCCTGAAGCTGCGGAAGATCTTCTTGCTGCCCTGGAGCTTAACCCTGATGACTTAAGTTCACTTACTCTTCTCGCTCAGACTTATATTGCAGAAAGCAAATATATAGAAGCCTCTGATGCTCTGAGTTCATCCATCCGGCTGATAGAGGACCAGAACCCTCCTTCCGAAGAAGAAGCTTCACTTTTGCCATCCCTGTATTATAATCGGGGAATCTGCTCTCTCCAGACAGAAGATTATGAACAGGCAGAAAAGGATTTTCTTAAGGTTACGGAATTGCCGGATACAGATGGTCTGGCAGCATCTGCATCAGAAATCCTTGAGTCCATAAAGGATGCAGCTGACGGATCTATACATTTTGTTGTGGATGAAGATGAATAAATGTGTAAGGTATTAAGCTGACAAAAATCACCCGGAATACAGAATTCATATCAAAAAACTGAGGCGGAAAGAATCATATCTTTCCGCCTCATTGTTTTCAATATGTCCGGTATACCCTATACCGTCATCATTTAAGATTGTTCAGATCTACTTCGTCGTCTTTTTCGGTTTTAACATATGAGAAGAATGACTGTTCTTCTTTCTGTTCCTCCGATGTCATTCCTGATGTCTTGCTCTTTGGATCAGGTCTTCCGCCCTTCGGAGCGGATTTCCTGTCACTCATATCCCGGGGTGCTCTTCCCGGATGATTTCCATAGGGTTTGCCGGCTTTGATCTGTTTTTCAAGGTTCTTTCTTATCTTTCTGTTCTTTGCTCCCGTAGCAATTAATGTAATAATGAGAACTATCAGAAGAACGATCGCAACACCCAGAGAAATAAGAAGATACTTCATCTGCTCCGGCATACCGGACCAGCCGATGCCTTCAAGAAATGCTGCATCAACAACAGCCTCGGGAACCTCCTGCTCCGCTTCAACAGTTTCATATACAACAACAGTCTCAGGCTCGGTAGGTACTTCATTGTATACCATTATGGCAGCTCTCTGAAGAGTTCCTTCTTTGCTGTCATAGCAGTAAAGCTGCTTTTCTCCGTCTACGAGGCAATAGATATAATACATATCTCCTGTAGGATCCTCTGATTCAAGACCGGGAGATACCACTACCTCATAGCCTTTGAGCTTACGTGCTCCGTCAGCCGCGCAGAGAGCTCTGATCTTTCTGGTGCCCATGGTGAGTTCTGCCACATCATAGCCTGCAGGAACTGCATAGTCATCTTCAAAATCAATTACTATATACTGCTTTCCGTTCGCAGTAAGATAAGCAAGGGGTTCGAAGCCCTTGTCACCGAGAACATAGTAGCCTGTCTGATCTGTCTCCGGATCAAGAAGGACAAATGCAAGTATTGCACCCTCATTGAAGCTGAATGCATCTACATCCATTCCCTTGTAATTGACGGTTTTAAGGTTGAAGCCTTCCAGTCTGTCCAGGTCTCTTACTTCGTCATTCCATACCGCACCGCCGTTTTCGTCTGCAAAAAGCGGATATCTGATGATATAGAGTTCCTTACCGTCAACAGTAGTGTATAATCTTTCTTCTTCTGAAAGATTTCCAAAATCATTATTTCCGTCAGTCAGGACTCCGGCGTCAATATTATCTTCAGCAGCAGCTTCTGCCTGCTCGGCAGGAGCTTCATCCTGAGGGGCTGCTGCCTGTTCAGCCTGAGCTTCTGCAGGGGTGTTATCAACAGGATCCGCTGTCTGGTTAAGTTCAGCCTCCTGCTCGCCCCCAAGTACATCCACCTGAACAGTATAGGAATAGTCAAGGGCTTCGCCGTCATATGTACCAATATCTGTAGGAGTGAAGGTTACATATCCTGTTCCCGGAGTCGTTGCAGTAACTGCAATGGTAGTGCTTCCGTTATCAAGGAATTCAGATCCTCCTGCATTTACAGCTCCTGACCCTGTCCAGTCGACACGTCCCGCAGCCTGGTCAAAGTAAACTGTGATGTATCCTGTCTCACCCGGATTAAGAACAAGATAAGAAGTATCCACATAATAGGATCCCTCAGCGAAAGCTGTCACCGGCAGCATGGCCATTACGCAGGCCGCCGCTATGATAAATGTTATAAATTTCGATGTTCTTTTCATTTTTTTACCACCTTAATTTAATATGACATAATATAATTTTTGATTGCTATATAATCTAATGCAGACACCCTTCCGTCACCATTTGCATCAGCTGCCTTCAGCCGGGCTGCATCAGTTATAATCCTGGTCTCCATAATGTGATTTTTTATGGCTATATAGTCAAGTACAGAAACCTTGCCGTCACCGTTTGCATCCCCCCATACAGAACCTGAAGCCGGATCATCCGCCACATCAAGCCTGTTGCCTGTGTACGTATTTACTGTCAGGCTGCAGTATGTCGCAGAATTTACAGTAATGGTATAGGTCCTCAGATAACCGGTCTGGCTCATAACATCCAGATACACATAATTCGTGCCGGGATAAAGCTCAAAATAACGGGAGCTTTCATAGCTGGCCCACTGGGGTACGGATACATTCAGTACAGTATCTCCTGTGACAGTCATGCTGTATTCCCGGTTTGCCATGGAAAATTCCGGCACCAGGCCGGTTGCCTTCATATCAGTAAAATAATAATTATTCAGATAGTCATTTTTCTGTGGCATTGATGCAGGCACATCCGGCATATCTGTGTACACCGGGATCCTGAAGTTCAGGGCTGCATATTGATTGCTCTGGAAGGCCTCCGCCATAAGGTAAGTGGACCCCCATGCAGTCTGAACCGCCGTTGAATACTGATGCCACAGATTATCCCATCCGTTAATGACATTGAACTCTCTGTAGTAATATGTATCCTGATTGTTGCTGCCGTAACCCTCAGAATTCCACACTGCGCCGTTGACTATTGCAAGATATCTTGAGGTCCAGCCTGCACTTTTGGCATATTCCAGACCGTTCTGGATAACATTGTCACTGCTGCCGCCTGTAGCACCTATGTCAAAGAAGTTATAATAGTTTCTGTAAACCGTACCGTCGTTTGCCTGATAGTATCCGGAAATAAGAGGTGTACTTCCCTGGTATCCATGCTCACCTATGAAATGAGCTGCCAGCACAAAAGGATTGGTGCCTGAAGCCTGAGCTGCCTCCATGATAACCACCGCATAGTCTCCGCCGCATCGTACATCATTGGGTTCATATTTATTCGGCACATAACCATCTGCCAGGAATGAACCCTGAAGGGCACTTCTCAGGTCGTCTATGGTCTGATCCGGAGTATATGACTGCCTCATGAACATATAAATGTCATCGGTATTCAGGAAATTTCTCGGATCAACATAATACTCTATTACTTCTCTGGATGCATATGTAAATGTACCTTCGGATTCGTACCATTCCCCGGTATCCCAGTTGTAATTTTCATAAATGCCGAAGCTTTCGTCATACATGGCTTTCCAGCCGTCATAGTAATAGGACGCAACCTTCTTGCAGGCCTCAGCATCAACTACCTCCTGAAAATCCATATTTACATAATCGGCAGTAAATGTGTAGTTAGGATATACTGCATGTACTGCTCTTATGCCTGCGCGGTAGCTTGCGGGAAACTGAGCCAGCTGGGCTTCAAATTCCGCTTCTGACTGAATGTGGCCCGACCAGGATGGCTGGGAAGCTGTGAGAAGCTCCGCTTCCTCATCCTCTTCATCAGGTGTTTCAGCTTCTGTGTCCGTTTCCGTTTCTTCGGTGTCATCCGATGCATCGTCAGGTTCTTCTGAATCATTACCGGTTTCGTCTGTTTGATCAGTGGTTTCAGTCCCATCAGTATGACCACTGTCTACGTTATTGCCGGCGGAATCGGAAACATCTGCATCAGGTGCTTCATTATCTTCGGCATCAGAGCTTTCTTCTGCTCCCACCGGCATTTCATCAGGATCAACGAATTCATCTGAAATGTAACCTGTACGGCCGTTATAATCCACCTTGTACCAGACATTGCCTTCGCCGTCCACTTCGGTACCTTCTGAGGTAAAGGTATATCCAAGATAGGCATAACCCACAGACTCATATTCCGCCCCGGGACCGGAGCGGACATTTACCTCATAATCGGTAACCCTGCATTCCCCCGCAAAAGCAGGCGCCGCATTAAGTGCAATACACGAAAATGCCGAGAACGTAAAAATAAATGCCAAAAACAAAGCACACCGGCGCTTCATGCGCACAGCTGTACTATTCTTCTCCGGCACTGAACTAAAAATTGTTTTTTTCATATGCGATACCCTTACGTCGCTGGGAGGCTTTATAAGTTAGTCGCATGGCGTATTATAATATTTTCTTAATACTTTTGTCAAACTTTTTCGAATGTTTTTAAAATATATACACAAAAACGCCGGCATAGCCGACGTTCAGTATGGATATTAAAAATTTTAGTCTATATTTACTACATATAAATATTAAAAATATATTCTGTCATACGGTCATTCACAACAGCTTAGCAACATTTGTCACGGCATCGTCTATTCTGATTTTTGAAGTATTGATGCAGAGATCATAATTATTCTTGTCACCCCATTTCTGAAGGGTAAAATCAGAATAATAGCCTGCTCTGTTCTTATCAACTCTTTTTATATGCTTTTCCAGTTCCTTTGCAGTATAATTCTCGCCTTCGGGGGCTCTGTCAATGCAGCGCTTTATCCTGGACTGAAGGTCTGCATAGATAAATATCCTGAACAGACGTACATTTTCCACATCCCTGAGGATATAATCTGCACACCTGCCTACTATCACACAGGATGACCTGCTTGCCATCTCCAGAATAACCTCAGTCTGGGCCTGAACTATTTCCTTCATCTGGATGAGCTGATATTCACAGCCGATTGAGGTACCCACGGAAACAGTAGACGGCATAATATATGAAGGGCGGCTCTCTATAATGTCCTGCACATATTCCCTGGAATATTCTGTCTTATCTACTATTTCGGAAAGTATCTGTTTGTCATAATATGCGACTTCCAGCTCCTTTGCCAGCTTATAGCCGAATTCTCTTCCTCCGGAACCGAATTCCCTGCCTATGGTAATAACTGTATTCATAATTCACCTCCGAAAACAGAACAGCATACAGCCGGATCATTCAGCCGCTTCTGCAGTTTTAACAGTTTCCGCAGATCCGGATGATTTTGCGGGTCCTGAAGATTCCTGTGGATCTTTTCCGGAATTTTTAATCCTGCCCATCTGCACGCCGGCAGCCTTTCTGAGTCTGCAGAAAAAGCATCCTTCTGTATCATCTTCAGTATTTTCCTCATTAATCTTTTCAACCACCAGTGAAAAAATATAGCATGCACCGCATATAGCCAGCACTGCAATAATGAGTTTTGATAAAAAATTAAATAACTTCATATATTACGTATCCTTTTTATATTTATAGTGTGATGATATATCCTTTTCAGCCATTTTTCAACAGCAATTAATATGAAGCCGGTCACGGAATAACACGCATACAGGACTTTCACCCGTTACAGCACTTACATGGTGCACAAACTCCAAAAAGGAGAGATCCGAAGATCTCTCCTTCTGTAATCAGAATATTTACTTTGTTCATGTACATCCGAAGATATACAGACAGGTAATTATTTACGTCCAACAAGTGCATCATCAAGAGGCTTGCCTGCTTCTTTTCTGTACTTGTCATCAGTTTCCTTAACATGTTTCGGGCTGAAGAGTGCGATACAGATAGTAGCGATAACACCTGCAACTGCGATACCGATGAATGTACCGATCGGGTTGATTGCTGCTACTGTGCCGGCTGCTGCTGCGTTGCCTGAAACGTCTGCTGCTGCTCCCCCTGCAACACCCATTAATGCTACGATAACCATAGGTCCGAATGCATTCATAAGGTTGGCAATAGAGTTAACAGAAGCAAATACTGACGGGAAGTCTTCTCTTCTCCAGTACTGAGCTGCACATGAAACTGTGAAGTTAGATGAAGCACCCATGAAGATACCAAGTAAGCAAAGAGAAATAACCAGAGCTACAGGACTCTTGATTGCTCCGAGAACACCTGAAACGATCATTACGATAGAAGAGATCAGGATAGCTGTCTTTGTTCCGAGAGCTGTGTCAAGAACACCCAGGATCCAGCTGCCGAATATACCGCATGCTGCAATTACAAGCATGATAGTGTTGTAATCAAGTTCCGGGAACTGAGCAATGATCGGGTTGGTCTGAGTCATCATACCAACTGCGAACATAAGGAGTAATCCCATCGGGATAACTGAAAGCCAGAAATCTCTTGAAGCAAGAGTCTTGCCGGTCTTCCAGCAGGTAGTCTTCTTGCTTTCGATTTCAGCCATCATCATCTTGTTAGCGATTTCAGGTGTAAGGTTCTTGTCGTTGTCACGGTATGCGCCAACCATTTCAGGATAGTCCTTAATGAAGATGGCACCGATGATAAGACCGATTACACATACGATGAAGAAAGGAAGGAATGTGCTGAATGCAGCCTGCTGTGAGAACATTGCAGCTGCTTCACCTGCTACCATACCCTGTGCAGCACCTTCAGCTGCTTCAGGAGCCATGCCGCCGGCGATAAGCTCAGGAATAAGGGTCGGGAGCTTAGCTTCCATTAATTCACCGATCTTGGTTTCCATGAGCATACCGAATTTTCCGAAGAAAGGCTCAGCAAAACCGAAACCGATAAGAGCGTTAGCTACAGGGAATGCGATAGTTGCAACACCCATAACGGTACCTTTTCTTCTCGGGAACCACTGTCCTACGAGGATACCGATTGAGAATGTTGCATACATTGTTACGCAGAGGCACTCAAGACCGTAAACAACGAGCCAGAGAACTGTCTGGTTGCCAGGGATGAGCATGATGCCCAGTGCAAGTAATAAAGAAATCACACCAAGGATGATAGCAAGCTTCTTGATGCTCTTTACTTTACCGATGTTTGAAGATACGATGAGCTGAACAACGATTGCAGCGATACATCCTGCTGTGTACACGATAGATACAGTGTTGTTATCAGGATAACCAACATTGTTCGGTGCAAGAATGTTCAGCGGGTAGTTTGTGAATACTGTGAATGTTACGAAAGCGATGAACTGGAAGATAACCAGCATCCATCCACGGAATCCAAAACCAACAGATTTCTTAGTTTCCATATTTTCCTCCTACAAAAATAAAATTGCTTTAGTGCAAAATACTGTCATATTTTATCACATAACAACAAAACCACAACTGTATTAACAAAATCGTAATATTAGTCGGTAAAATAATACAATTTTACCAAAATCTTGTATATATTTGATACTATATTATGAATTTTATGTAATCAACGCTGATGGCTGTCTGATCAGCTTTAATGGCTTTCAGCTTCCGGATTTTTCTTTCCGAACTGCACCTGTGCCAGGATAACTGCCGCAAACATAAGGACGCAGCCCAGGTATTCCCTTCCCGAGAGCACCTGTCCCAGGATCAGTCCTCCGGATATGGCAGCAAACACCGATTCCAGGCTCATGATGATGGATGCCAGTGACGGATCCAGATTCTGCTGACCCAGGATCTGGAAGGTATAACCGACCCCGCAGCTGAATATCCCCATATAAAGAAGGCTGATCCAGAGCTTTCCAGAGACAAAAATGCCGATCCATGCCCCAAAGCCTCCCGGGTAAGGAATTATTTCAAATATCAGAGCCATCACTCCGGAGATAATACCGCATACCAGGAATTCCATGCCTGCGAGCCGCAGACCGTCCAGGCCTTTTCCGAATCTGTCAATGACAATTATCTGCAGGGCAAACCCCAGTGCACAGCCTATGAGGAGTATATCCGCCATTCCCATCGAGAAGCCGTCCTTCATACACAAAAAATACAGACCGGCCACAGCAATGACCACAGCCGCCCAGATATTCCAGCCGGTCCTCTGACGGAAGAACAGCCCAAGTATCGGCACAAGTACTATATACAATGCGGTAACGAAACCGGCCTTGCCGGTGGTGGTTCCCATGTAAATGGCCACCTGCTGGAGGTTCGTGCCCACTGCCAGCAGTATGCCGCACACTATTCCCACCAGGATCTGCTTCTTCACATGTCCTTTTACCCTGTGATCAGGTCTGGCAGATATACCGATCCGGTCTGAAAAAGTCTTTGTACATATAAATATAACCAGAGCTCCCATCAGCATCCTGACAGAATTAAAAGCGTAGGGGCCGAGAATGTCTCCCCCTACGCTCTGTGTAACAAATGATATTCCCCATACAACTGCTGCAGCCAGCAGCAGCATGGAGCATGCAAATTTTCCGGGTACTTTTCTTTTCATTGCCTGATACTATTTCCTTTTGATATTAATTTCCCCGGACAGCATCTGCAGAAAAGTCTGAAGGCCGCAGCCGGTGAATTATTCATATTTTTTCTTCAGTATTCCTGTCTTGAGATCAATGAACATGCCTTCCGGAAGAATTGCAAATACTTCCATGGATTCCTTTGTCAGACCTTTTTCGATGAAAGCATATTTTTCAGCCCAGGTGGTCAGAGCATTGAAGGCATCTGCTTTGCTACCTGCCAGCAGTTCGTTGATCTCGCCGATCAGTACGGAGAATTCCGGAACGAACTCGACAACACCTTCAGGGATTACAGCAACACCAAAGTTCAGACCTTTTTCGCCTCTGGCAATAACTGCATCAGCGATCTGACCTGCGATCTGGGACAGGGACATTTTCTTTTCAGCTACTTCCTCAGAGATCAGACAGATGTTCGGCTGGCACTGAAGTGCACATTCCAGAGCTACATGAGAAGCAGAACGTCCCATAACCTTGATAAAATGCCAGTATTTCTTTGCAGAGTTGGCATCTCTTTCAATGTTTCCGATGAGCTCGCTGTAGGTCTTGGTACAGGTATCAAAACCGAAAGAGCATTCAATATCTTCATTTTTGAGGTCGCCGTCAATGGTCTTCGGGCATCCGATCACCTGA
>JABUTA010000279.1 GCA_021443845.1 Parasporobacterium sp. | reverse complement strand
CACGAGCATCATCATCACGACGACGAGCATTGCTGCGAACATGATCACGATCACCACGATCACCACGACCATCACGGCCATCATCATCACCATCATGACCATGATGAAGAATGCTGCTGCGGCCATGACCACGAGCACGAGCATCATCATCACGACGACGAGCATTGCTGCGAACATGATCACGATCACCACGACCATCACGACCATCACGGCCATCACGGCCATCATCACCATCATGACCATGATGACCATGATGAGGAGTGCTGCTGCGGTCACGACCATGAGCACGAACATCATCATCACGATGATGACCACTGCTGCAGCCATGACCACGACCATGAACACCATCATGACCATGGCCACACCTACGATGTGCCGGGCTTCAGAATTTTTGAAACTCACAATCACGAGGGTGCGACCATCTGCTCCTTCGAAAAGGACAGCAATAAAAATGCAGACACTCTCGTGCCTGCAATGGAAGACTGCATAAAGAATCTTGAAAAATGGCTGGATGAGCACGAAGCCCTTATAGGCCATGTAAAAGGTTATGTAAAGGAATCAGGTCCTGTGACCACATTCTCTACAGTAGGCAACGGCCTCAATGTTGAAAAACATGAGGGCGCCGGGGCAGCGGTAGGATTTGCCGCTATTGTATTTGGTCCTGCTGAAGAGGAACTGAAGGATCAGGTTGCTCAGGTATTTGCGGATTTATAATATCATTTATCAGGTTCCACACTTCGTCGCGGCCTGATTTGGTTTCAGAAGAAAAGGGAAGGATGGTAATGTTCTTAGGAGCATTCAGTCCTTCTCTTATTATTTTAATGTTCTTCTGGAGGGCACCCCGGCTTATCTTGTCGGCTTTTGTTGCGATGATCACAGGGGTAAATCCATTGGCAATGATCCATTCGAACATCTGTCTGTCATTGGCCTTGGGCTCGTGACGAATGTCTATCAGCAGAAATACAGCCCTGAGCTGACGGGAGGTGGTCAGATATTTTTCAATCATCTTGCCCCATTTTGCCTGGGCTTCGATGGAAGCCTTTGCATAGCCGTAGCCCGGCAGGTCAACGAAATAAAGGCTTTCGTTGACATTGTAGAAGTTGATGGTCTGAGTCTTTCCCGGCTGGGATGATGTACGTGCCAGAGACTTTCTGTTAAGCATGGCATTTATCAGGGATGATTTGCCCACATTGGACTTGCCGGCAAATGCTATTTCGGGCAGGGAAGTAACAGGGAGCTTACTTGTGGGCCCACATACTATTTCGAGATTTACTGATTTTATTACCATAATGTGATATGTCCTACTGCAGCAGATTGCTGATCAGATAGCTGTAGATATCTTCTGAATAACCTTTGAAATTACGGCAGACTCTCTTGGCTTCTTCCTCGGAGGGAACGGAAAGATTGATCTCGTAGAGAAGGGATTTGCCTTCATTTACAACGCAATGCACTATGAAGTCGCCGTTGATGTGCTTGTAATAATCCGTCTGGGTGCCCACTTCGTTTTTCAGGGCAAACTTGTGGGCTTCAAGGAAGGAAATGATATCCTCGAGAGCCCCCTTCGGGATCTGATTCTTAAAATATGTGAGAGTAGTGTAACCGTCGGGAGTAATAGAGTAGTAAGATGTATTACGCATCATGACCATTTCGACAAAGCCGGACTCCACCAGCTCCGACAGAGTCTGCTGGATATTGAAATAGCTGGTGTAATTCTTCTCAATAAAAAAACTGGACAGCTGGGAATTGGTCAGCTGGCAGTCCAGCCTGTTGAGCATGTACAGAATCATCAGTTTATAGATTGTAGAAGAATCAACGGTCATTTCTATCTCCCTCATCTTCATAACGGTATCTTATAAAATAGCATATTTTCGGGGTGTTGTAAACGAAGGGCGGAAAATGCCTTAGCTGCAAGTATCGCTGTGGCTGCAGGGGAGGCGGAAAATGCCTTCGTCACGTGTACTGTTGTTGCTGCATATCATGCTTCTGTTGCAATTTTAACAGGTATCATATATAATCCACCT
>JABUTA010000278.1 GCA_021443845.1 Parasporobacterium sp. | reverse complement strand
GGTTTCTTTTATATCCCACCCCAATTACAATAGCATAAGGGATACTGAAAGCATATTTATCCTTATTTATTTTCGCGGCTTCTCCTGGATTATATTATCCTCGGTTATATCATTCGCAAATCCGCACTCTGTGCAGGTCCATTCATCTCCGTAATAGTCGAAGCCTTCCTGCTTGTTAAGTATTGTTCCGCAGCCGTCGCAGTACCATATGATTCCGTTGAACCTGCCGCCGGTATCTCCTGCTTCTTCACCGAACAGCTGCTGCCCGCATACGGTGCATTTCCAGGTGCCGTCATTGTACCCAAATCCGGGCTGATCATTTAATATCGCGTCACAGTTCGTACAGAAATATTCAGTGTAAAAACCGTCCTCCGGTTGTTTCTCTGCTGCCCTGTGATGGGGCCTCTTCAGCAGCTCCTTTACTTCACTCACACTGCCGTATCTGTCCCGGGGAGCTATCTCCATGGCCCTGTCGGCAATCCTCTTCATCCGGAAATCCTTAGGAAACATCTGCTTGATCAGAGCCCCCAGGGCATATATGTCAGTCCTTACGTCGGACTGGGCAAATCCGTACTGCTCGGGAGCCGCGCTTCCTTCCGTTCCCATCAATGTAGTATCCCTGATCTGGCCCGGGGTGAATACCTTCGCTGCATCATAATCGGTCAGCACCACCCTGCCGTCTTCCGTGATCATTATATTGGAGGGTTTCACATCACGGTGGATTATCGGGTAGGGCTTTGCCGAATGAAGGAAAGTCAGTGCGTCACATACTTCCTCCAGGATATGTATTTTCTCAAGCTTATCCATCCTGCGGTTATCCAGGACGTAGTCCAGGGCCTCTCCTCTTATGTACTCCTCATATACCGTAAGCACACCGTCCTGCTCCTCATAGTCACAGACCTCAGGTATATTCGGGTGGGGATTATCCTTCAGATATTCGTACACCCTGATATTGTAGACACTCAGGCTCTTACGGCAGTAGACCTGTTGGGACACAATATTTTTAACAATACTTATTGATGTTTTTTCTCCGCTTTTGACATGATATAATTCTTCATATGCGGAAGGACTGTCATTTACTCTCATTACGATTAATGCTTCCCTTCTGTTTTTAATTTACCTTCTTATTCCACGGAGGCAGCAATGAACCATCAGCCAACTACCAGACATCTGGAAGACATATTAAAGTCCATCGGTGACACAGATGAGCTGAAAGCTTATATTAATTCTGTAAATGATACCATACCTTTTGATTCTTTTATCGAATATTTTAAATCACTGCCCAAGACCCAGACAATAGTCCCGGCAGATCTGTTCAGGCTTGCCAATCTCGACCGTGCATACTGTTACAAGATATGGAACGGCAAAAAACGTCCCGGCAGGGATAAGATCCTGGCCATATGCATCGCAGCGGGTCTTGACAATGATGAAACACGCCGGGCTTTAGAAGCCGGAAAGGAACCCATACTGTACTCCCGCAACACCAGGGATGCCGTGATCATCTACGCCATCAGCCAGCATTATGATGTGTTCAAGACCAATGAACTGTTAAGTGAGATGGGGCTGAGCCCGCTGGAGTAAAAGCACCTCTGACGCTGTGCAATTCCTCAGTCACTTCCGAAATTTGCTCATTCATATTTCATAAAAAGCTCCGGCATGGAACCGGAGCTTTTTTCGCATACTATACTCTGTTGTATCATTCTGCTGCCTGCTGGTATTCATGGATCAGTTCCACTGCAGCAGGGCGGTTGAAGTAATATTCATCAGCCATATCTCCATACGGAATATCCATGACCACTGCCGTCTCGTCACTTATGAATTCCCCATCTGTTAACGAACCGAGTTTTATGAATCCTGACATGACTAACTTAAGCCCGTAGCAGTCTATATAACTTGCAACGGCACAGTCGCCGCCGCTTGGCTGTACTCCCATGATGGTTGCCCAGCCGTACTTCTGAGCATAGTACGGAAGAGCTGTACCGCAGGAGTATGTACCAGGACTTGTGATGATGAAGAAATCATAAAT
>JABUTA010000277.1 GCA_021443845.1 Parasporobacterium sp. | reverse complement strand
TCGCTGCAAGGAGAAACAACTGCGCCCTTGGCAAATTTAGGGAACTCACCAACTAATTCGTTTCCGCCAAGGTCAACACCTTTCTCTAACTGGCACATAGCGTGGAGAAGAGAAACTGAGTCAAGGTCGAATACCGGTTTAGCCTGTGGATGATCGCCTAATTTAGTGTGGTCACCTGTAAGTGAAAGCACGTTGTCGATTCCGAAAAGTGCTGCGCTTAAAAGGTCAGACTCAAGTGCCATACGGTTTCTGTCACGGCATGTCATCTGGAAAATAGGATTGAGGCCTGCATCCTTAAGAACCTTACATACTGCAAGAGATCCAAGTCTCATAACTGATGACTGGTTGTCTGTTACGTTAACAGCGTGGCATCCTGTTAAATATTCTTTAGCTTCTTCTACTAATTTATCTACGTTGGTTCCCTTAGGAGGGCCTACTTCTGCTGAAACTACGAATTCACCGCGTTCAAATAATTCTGTAATTCTCATAATAATTCACCTCTTATTAAGCTTGTTTGGTTTCTTTTGTACGTTCGTCTGTTGAAAAGTCACGAAGTTTTACAGGTCCCTGTAAAATATCGAGACGACCTAACATTTCCAGTCTGCGGTAAATGCGCTCCCAGCCGCATTCCATGTCGGAATCTACTTCGCATTTGCCATCCTTGGTACCGCCGCATGGACCGTTAACAAGGCTCTTAGAGCATGCAGTAATCGGGCAAATGCCTCCTGTGATATTCAGGTAGCACTGACCGCACTGCTCACAGTCAACGTCAAGTGGTGTAACACCCTGGTTACCCGGAACAGGATATGTATCGCAGCCTGCAATAACTCTCTTGTCTGCTAAATACTCAGCAACGGTCTGAACACCAACGCCGCATGAGCATACAAGAACTGTATCAGCTGCATCGATATCTGCCTGATTGAATGAAAGTCTGAGCTTCATATTATCAGGGTTGCAGATATAATCTGTTGTGAAAATGCCGGTTACCTGGCCTTCTGCCTTCATTTCGTTCTGAAGAGCAGCAGCGTCTTCTAAAGGAAAACCAACTTCTTTACATCCGTGGCAATTGATGATGAAAACCTTACCTTTAACCGCAGATGCTATTTCTTCTTTTGATTTAAGTTTAGTTACTAACATATTATTTCATCTCCATTACCATCTTTTTGCCGGCGTTGATTCTGCTTACAAGAGGAATCTTAGATGAGCAGATGTACTCGCAGCACTTACATGAGAAGCAGTCTTTAATGCCTGCATCTAAGAGAGCCTGAGCATCACCCTCAACGAGGAATCTGGCAAAATTAAGCGGTGCAAGTTCCATAGGACATACATCCATGCAGCGTCCACACTTGATACAAGGCTGTTCAGCTGTGTGATCCGTTGCAATAGCGATGATGCCGTTAGTTCCTTTAACAACAGGAACGTTGGTATCGGTAATTTCCTTACCCATCATTGGACCGCCGAGTTTAATTGTTACATCATCTCCTGTAATACCACCGCAGTAGTCGATGATATCCTGGATATTGGTACCGATCTTTACAAGGAAGTTGCCCGGGTTCTTAATGAACTCACCGGTTACTGTAAGAACACGCTCTGTAAGAGGCATTCCCTTGGTAATAGCATCGGCAATAGCTTTAGCTGTACTTGTGTTGCTGACAACGCATCCGACATCTGCAGGAAGCTTTCCGCTTGGAACGTGACGGCCGAGAACCTTCTTGATAAGCATCTTTTCAGCGCCTTCAGGATACTGGGTCTTGGCTGGGCAGATTTCAATGTTGTCATATGCAGCAGTTTTTTCTTCCATAAGAGCAATTGCATCAGGCTTGTTGTCCTCGATGAGGATAACACCCTTAGGTGCGTCAACTGCCTTCATGATAGCTCTGAGGCCGTAAATGATTTCGTCGGCATATGCAAGCATTACCTTATGGTCAGCTGTAAGATATGGCTCGCACTCACTGCCGTTAATAAGAACGGTGTCGATAGGCTTGCCCGGCTGAAGCTTAACATATGTTGGGAAGCCGGCGCCGCCCAT
>JABUTA010000276.1 GCA_021443845.1 Parasporobacterium sp. | reverse complement strand
TATCGCTCGCAAAATACCAAGTTCGTTTCAGTCCGGCAGTTAATTGGCCCCGGGTCAGCGCTGCATCTCAGCTGCCGGTGCTCTGATTTTGGCTTTTTGAGAGCAGATTTCTCTGTGCTACCAATTTTCCGTTTACACTGAAGTTTGCACGCCGTTTACACGGTCCCGGCACTTGCCGCAGAATGCTCGAATCTTGGCCTTTTGTCAGCATTTTTCTCTGAACCTAAAAGTCAACATGCCCTTCCGATGTTGAGCTGTTTGTAAGGGATGAATGTTGACTTTTTTATTATTAGGTTTTTGACATAAATAAGGGTCAACATCTCATAGCTTATCTGGCTCTGAAATGTTGACCTGTATTCTTCTGATAGTAAAATCGTGCACTTATTAACTGAAATGTGGCGGCTAATTCACGATTCAATGGCATGAAATGCCTTTGCTGTTCGGAAAGTCAACATTCAACCTTCGAAAATGGCTCAACCACATCAGTCCGTGTTGACTTTTGGGTCCGGGATTCTCGGTCCGGGCTTCCCGGTCCTCGACTCCGGGTCCGGACCTCGCGATGATTTACAGTCCCAGCTTTTTCTCAACGGCTGCTATTGCTTCTTCAGCTTTAGCCAGGGTGAGGTCGATGTCTTCGTCTGTGTGGGCCATGGAAGTAAACAGGTTCTCGTAGTAATGAGGATGGAAGAGAACGCCACGCATGAGCATTTCCTGCCACCACAGTGCGAAAATATCTCCCCGAGCATATTTCTTGGCTTCTCTGTAATTTGTAATCGGATGCTCGGAGAACCATACCTGTCCCACAGGGCCTATGCCTACATAGAATGCAGGAACCTTTGATGCTCTCCACATTCTGTCCAGTCCCTCCTTCAGCCTGTCGCATTTCTTGTATAAATTTTCATAGAGATTCGGTGTTCTGAGATAGTCCAGGGTTGCTGATGTTGCAGCCAAAGCTATTCCGTTTCCGCTGTATGTTCCTGCAACAGAAACATCTCCCCTGTCGATGCAGTCCATTATTTCCTTCTTGCCCCCAAGGGATGCAACCGGATATCCGCCGCCCATTGCCTTTGCGAAAATCGAAAGATCCGGCTTGATATTGTAATATCCTTGAGCTCCTGCCAGAGAAATTCTGAAGCCTGTAATTACTTCATCCATAATCATTACGATGCCGTAATCCTCTGTGAGCTTTCTGATTTTTTCCAGGTATCCTTCCTTAGGAAGAATGCAGCCGGTGTTGCACATAATCGGTTCAGTAATTACTGCTGCTATGTCCTGATAGTTTTCTTTGATTGTCTTTTCGAGAATTTCAGGATCATTCCACGGCAGGATAATCAGTGTTTCCCCCAGTGCTTCAGGAACTCCCGGCCCCTGGGCTTCCGGAATCGGCATGCCGTCTTTCATTGCTTCATCTGACGGGTGCTTGCTCCAGTAGATGGTATCGCCAAAGCCGTGGTACATTCCTTCGAATCTTATTACCTTCTTCCTGCCTGTATATGTTCTGGCAAGTCTCAGTGCATATATTACAGCTTCTGTTCCTGAGTTGTTCAGTCTTACTGATTCCAGTGAAGGCACGCATTCTGTCATCTTCTTTGCAACCTCGGTGTCCAGATCTGACGCCAGGGCGTATACAGTTCCCACGTTGTTAATGTGGTCTGTAACGGCCTTCGTTACTTCATCCGGTCTGTGTCCCAGAAGCATTGGTCCCAGACCCAGGAGATAGTCCACGAATTCATGTCCGTCTACGTCTCTTACTCTGGAGCCTTTACCTTCGCTCACATAAAGGGGGAATGGTTCCCAGCCTGACCAGGTTGCTCTGGCTGTGCTGTTAACTCCTGCCGGGATGTACTTTCTGGCTTCCACAAATTTCTTTTCGCTGTTTGGAAATGCCTTTCTGTAGGCTTCGAGATCTCTGTATTTATTTAAGTCGCTCATGTTTCTCTCCTTTACAGTTTGGACTTTGCTGAAATAATTTTGTATGTTTCGTAGTTTTTCTGATATGCTTCGGAATTAATTCCCGGTGTGTAGGTTTTGCAGGACTTTCTGCTGATG
>JABUTA010000275.1 GCA_021443845.1 Parasporobacterium sp. | reverse complement strand
TATTGCGGCAGACAGAACCTGTCATATGCAATGCCAGCAATGATGGAAGAAGAAGGATGGACTGCACTGGAATTAGGTATCCTGTCATCAGTTCAGTTCTGGACATATGGTCTTGGACACTTATTCAATGGTAGACTTGGTGAAATCTTCGGTGTAAACAGATTCATCGTAGCTGGTATGATTTTATCAGCAGCAATGAACATCCTCATCGGATTCCAGTCAAGCCTTATCTTCATCGCAATTCTCTGGGGATTCAATGGTTACTTCCAGTCCATGTTATGGTCACCTGGTATGGCACTTCTCGCAAACTGGTGGCCAGGCTCAAAGAGAGGATTTGCAACAGGTTTCGCAAATGCTTTCTCAGGTCTTGGTACAGTAGCAACAGCATTCGCAGTAGCAGTTTCACTGGCACTGTTCAGTGGAATGGGCTGGGGCGGCGGCTTCGTTGGTCCTGCAGTAGTAATGCTCGCAGCAGTAGTTATTTATCCATTCTTCACTAAGGAAAGACCTGAAAAGGTTGGCCTTCCTGCTTACGTTGATCCTGACGAGCAGAGAGAAGAACAGGACGAAGAACTCAAGAAGATCATCGCTGAAAAGGGTAAGCTTTATCCTTACATCCACCTGTTCAAGCAGTGGAGATTTGACCTTTGGATGATCATCATCGCATGCTCATCAATTTGCAGATACGGCCTTATGACTTGGATTCCAACTTACTTCGTAGACGTATTTGGATACGAAATCAAGTCAGGTATCATGGGATCAGTTGTATTACCACTTGGTATGGCATTCGGCGCACTGATCATTCCTTGGATTTCAGACCACGTATGGTCACAGAACAGACTTCCATGGGTTATCATTAGTGCAGGCGCATCAGCACTCATCGTATTCGCATTCATGGGTGTTGGCCCTGGACCAATCGCAATGATACTCCTGTTCCTCGCTGGTTTCTTCATCTATGGTATTAACAGCCTTGTTTGGGCATTCGCTACAGACATCGGCGGAAGAGCATTCGGCGGAACAGCAGCTGGTATCCTCGACTGCATGGCTTACATTGGAGCATCAGTACAGGCTATCTACTTCGGAAGCATCCTTTCCAGCACTGGAAACTGGAAGCTGGTATTCACTATGATCGTAGTAGTAGCAGTAGTAATGATCGTTGCAGCTCTGATCGCAGGCATCGGTGCAAATAAGAAGAACGACTAATTTTCGGGTATCATAAGTTTTATAGTGGACTTTAGTTTTTAAACTACATTGTTTAAGACTATGGTTATATGGTTTTATCCTACGAAAGTATAAGCAATTAGGAGGTATGAAATGGAATATCCTAAAGTAAAAAGAAATGTACTGCTGAACCCAGGTCCAGCAACAACTACAGACACAGTTAAGTACGCACAGGTAGTACCTGATATCTGCCCAAGAGAAAAAGAATTCGGTCAGATCATGAAGGATATGGGCGAAGACCTCGTTAAGATCGTACACGGTGACCTCGATAAGTACACTGCAGTACTGTTCACAGGTTCAGGCACAGTAAATATCGACGCATGCGTTAACTCACTGGTACCAGAAGGCAAGAAGATCCTGGTTCTGAACAATGGTTCATATTCAGGAAGAGCTGCTGAA
Source organism: Parasporobacterium sp. (assembly GCA_021443845.1). Classification (GTDB taxonomy): domain Bacteria; phylum Bacillota; class Clostridia; order Lachnospirales; family Lachnospiraceae; genus RGIG5612. Next base: position 431 of record JABUTA010000275.1, on the reverse strand, counting down.
GTAGCAGAGTATTATCACATGGATCACGTTAACTGCAAGATGGATATCACAAAGCCAGTAGATCTCGGCATCGCTGAAGAAGCTCTGAAGGCTGATCCTGATATCGCAGTTGTATACTGCTGCCACCACGAGACAGGCACAGGCGTTCTGAACCCAATCAGAGAGATCGGCGCACTGGCTCACAAGTATGGCAAGACTATGGTAGTTGATACTACTTCAACTTATGCAATGATTCCTATCAACATGGATGAAGATAACCTCGACTTCATTATGGCATCAGCTCAGAAGGGCCTCATGTCAATGACAGGTCTCTCATTCGTAATTGGTAACACTGCTAAGATCGAAGAGTCAAAGAACTTCCCAACAAGATCATACTACACTAACCTGTTCATGCAGTATGACTTCATCAAGAACAAGGGCGAAATGCACTT
>JABUTA010000274.1 GCA_021443845.1 Parasporobacterium sp. | reverse complement strand
CCGCTTGCGCCGGCAACCTTCGTCCAGCTTACGGAAATTCCGCCTGCAGCATTCTTTACCTTAACGGTAGTTGCCTTGGCAAATGCATTGTAAACATTAACCGCATCCGGTGAAAGTCCGCCCTTCGCGTCAACTGAATTTACTTCGTAAATGTAAAGTACTCCGGCCTGGGCAGTTGCATCACTGAATGAGGTATCGGTCGTAGTTCCGATCTTTCCCCAGCTTCCGCCTGCAGGTTTTCTGTATACATAGTACTGTGCTGCACCTTCTACCGCGTTCCATGAAATCAATGGTGCGTCCGCAGCATTCTTTACAGTAATTGCAGGAGCTGCAAGTCTTCTGATTCCGTCATATGATAAATTAGAATATGCATAATATTTTGTGCTGCCAACAGTCATGAACGGTATGACTTTATATTCGTAATACTTGCCCGCTCCGACATTATCTGTAAGTGATGTAGTTGTAACATTCTTCCAGAATTTCCAATCGCCTGTAGCTGCGCCTCTGTACCAGATTTCATATCCGGTTGCGCCGGCAACCGGAGTCCAGCTTACATAAATTCCGCCCATGCTGTTTCTTACCGTAACAGTAGTAGGTGCAAGGAAATCTTTATTTACAGTCGGGCTGTCAGGTCCGGTTATATCAGCGGTCGTATTTTTACCGGTTACCTTATAAGTATAAATATTACCTGAAACTACAGTTTCATCCAGATAGTTTGTGCCATCAACAGTGGCTATGGTTTCCCATGCTGATGAGCCAAGTTTTCTCTGTACCAGGTATTTATCTGCATTTGCCGCAGATGACCAGGAAATACTTATGCCGCCGGCATTGGTGCCTGCGAAAATACTTTCTACCTGTCCGACTTCAGTTGTCAGGCAATTGAATTTAAATTCATTTGCCTCAGCATAGGTTTCAGCTGCTGTGCCCGGTAAGCCCCAAATTTCAAATCCTTCCATCTTCTCTTCGGCGCCTGTATATCCAATGGCTTTTTCACCGATAGTGGTAACGCCTGATGGTATAGTAATCTGCATCATATTTTCGCATCCCGCAAATGCCATAGTTCCGATGCTTTCAACACTGCCCGGAAGAGTGATGTCAGTGAAGCCGCATGTGTCAAATGCCATGTTTCCGATGCTTGTTAAGCCATCCGGCAGAGTTATGTCCGTCAGGTTAACGCAGTTTCCGAAAACGAAGCTTCCGATACTTGTTAAACCATCCGACAGAGTGACAGCACTTAAATCATAGCAATTACTAAATAAGCCGTCACTGAGGTTTGTGATATGATCCGGAATTGTTATGCTTGTTAATCCGGTGTATTCAAATGCTCTTTCTCCGACATATGTAACGGAGTCCGGAATCGTAATGCCGGTTAAGCCATAGCAGGATTCAAACGCATAATCCCCGATTCTATTGAGATTTTCCGGAAGCACTACTTCGGTTACATAATAGCAATTTTCAAATGCATAATTGCCGATATTTTCCGCACCGTCTTCTACTACAATCTTCGTTATAATCTCTTTATATGGATACCACGGAGCAGAAATGGAGCCGCTATAAGAATTCATCTCCCCTGAACCTCTGATAGTAAGCACTCCGTCACCTTTCAGTTCCCAGTTCAGATGTCCGCATGATCCGGAATATCCCGAATAATTCCATGTAGCGTCTTTCAGGCAATCATTAGAAGTACCAATTGAAATTCCTGCTCGCTGAAGCTCTGTTCCCGCATAATCCACATCACTTAAATTACTGCACTCTTCAAAAGCATGATTTCCTATGCGGGTTACGCTTAAAGGAAGAGTAATATATGTCAGATTGCTGCAATTTCTGAATGCATAAATTCCGATTTCTGTCACGCCATCCGGAATTGTGATATTTCCCAGACTGCTGCACCCATCGAATGCCGATTCTCCGATACTTGTGACGCTGTCAGGAATTTTTATGTTAGTCAAATTTTTGCAATCAGCAAATAATCCTTCGTTGAGAGTTGTAATACTGTCAGGAATTACAACATTATCTAAGCTTTCACAGTTATAAAATGCATTAAAGCCTATTTCTTGAACAGAGATTTGTTAGGAAAAAAAG
>JABUTA010000273.1 GCA_021443845.1 Parasporobacterium sp. | reverse complement strand
TAATGTTCTTCTTTTGTGACTCTCAATTTTCGACTGCTTTCCTGGCCAGTTCATCGGCCATATCGTTGAATTTATTGTTGGAATGTCCTTTTACTTTTACAAAACGTATGTGTACAGTCTGTGAAATCTCCTTATAAAAATCCCTGTATTTCTGAGTCCAGGTTTTTTTGGCCTTCCACTCGCCGGTACACCATTTTGCGATACCTTCATAATCGTGATAAATGGTGAGCTCGGGTATATGAAGCTTCGAGGCAATCTTCATTGCTTCTGCCGCTCCCATGATCTCACCTGCCACATTTCTCATTTCCGCAAGCTCTGCATGATCAAATGCCTTGCTGAAATGAAGCTCCTGCAGATTACCGTCCCTGTCTGATGCACCGGTGAAGAAAACTATTCCGTATGAAAATCGTTTTGTATGAATGTTGTAGCTTCCGTCTACATATGCTTCTGCACTCATGATCCTCCGGTGTATCCAACAGCGTTCCGCAAACTGATATAATATTAAACACGCCATTATGGCACGTATTATGATAGCACAAACACTGTGAACATTTTGTTAAATTATCTTTAATATTGGTAAAAAGTTTTGTGCAAAACGAGTAAAAGAGTATAATCTGTAATATTATTACGGGCTTATGGGGAAATATTATGAGCAGTTTTTCTTTTGCGATCAATGCAACTCTTCCGCTGTTTATTCTGATAGCCTTCGGCTTCTTTCTCAGGAAGGTGAATGTTCTGAACGAAGGCTTTCTGTCAGTGGCAGATAAATTCAATTTCAAAGTCACATTGCCGGTACTTCTTTTTGTGGATCTTTCGTCGGCAGATTTTATCCAGACCTTTGATCTGAAATTCGTATTGTTCTGTGCAATAGTTACTTCCGTGGTATTCTGGGGGACCTGGGGAGTGGCAGCATTGCTTATAAAGGATCCGTCCAAACGGGGCGAAGTGGTTCAGGCCTGCTACAGGAGCAGTGCGGCGGTAATGGGAATAGCCCTTATTGCCAATATATACGGCACATCCTCCATGAGCGGTCTTATGATACTGGGATGCGTACCTCTGTACAATATATATGCAGTCATTCTTCTCCAGGCCACATCTCCCAACGGAACCAGAGGCAGCATGAAAAAAACTCTGCTGGCATTATGCAAAAACCCCATCCTTATAGGTGTTGTACTGGGTATACTTTCATCTGTAATAGGAATACAGTATCCCGAGCTTATCAGCAAATCCCTTAACTATATCGCCAGGATGGCATCACCCCTTGCACTCATATGCATCGGGGCGGAATTTAATTTCAACAGCGCAAAATCCGTTCTCAAATATTCACTGGCGGCGGCCCTTGTGAAGCTGGTAGTTCTTCCGGTGGTATTTGTTTCCGTAGCCATACTCATGGGCTTTCGTAATGAGCAGCTGGTTGCCATATTTGTCATGCTGGCAGGTGCCACCACTCCCTCGGCCTTTGTCATGGCAAGGCAGTACGGCAATGAAGGAATGATAACTGCGGGCGCGGTGGTCATTACAACGCTGGGTTCCATATTCACACTTACACTGTTTGTATTCTTACTTAAGAATTTCGGGTTCATCTGATGATCAATGTTATACTGGGGCCGGCGGGCCCGTCACAATCTGATATGCTGTGCAGAGAAATGGTTGAGTCCTCAGTGGCTCATCCTTCTCTGTATTATATTGCCATTGTCCCCGAGCAGTCCACCCTGCGGATGCAGCGGGAAGTGGTGGCGGCTCACCCGGCCCACGCTGTCATGAATATCGATATAGTCAGCTTCGAAAGGCTGGCCCACAGGGTATTTCAGGAGCTTGGAACAGACGAAACAGCTATTCTGAATGACACCGGAAAGGTGCTGCTTCTGAGGAAGGTTCTGGAGGAATGCCGGGATGATCTTACGGTATACAGGAACAAAGTTCACATGCCGGGCTTTGCTGAGGAAGTTAAATCCGTTGTAACGGAACTGAAACAGTATGCCAAGGACGATAATGATCTGTTTCTGATGCAGGATGCGGCAGAAAAGGCAGGAAATAAGCTTCTGTATGCCAAGCTGCAGGATATCAGGCTCATACTGAGAAAATTCAACGA
>JABUTA010000272.1 GCA_021443845.1 Parasporobacterium sp. | reverse complement strand
AGTGCATTTTCAAAATAGTCAGTCATCAAATACAGCTGGGCAAAAGACTGAACATCTATATATTTCGACAGTTCCTCCACGGATATATTCTGACTTGAACCGATGTAATTCAAAAGACCGTTTACCTTGTCTTTAAAATTCTGCTCAGCAGCAATAATATCGCTTTCTTCCTCAGTCACCGATTCCTTTACGGTATACATCTGTCCGCCGGCTTTGAAGTAATACGCTTCTGCCCCGTAGAAGGCTGTATCCATTTCAAAAACACATCCCTGCGGGTGTGTCAGATTCAGCCGGTTTTTGCCTATTTCTATCTTTTCACCAATCAGATACAGACCTCTGTATTCACCGTCGGCCCACAGATTTGCAAATCTGTATTCAGTCGTGCCGTACATGCCGAGCTTCGCAGCTGTTTCAAAGGCTATCTGATTCCGCATCAGTGAATCATCAAATGCACTCGCCAGCAGTATCCATTTTTTTGCAGGCTCCATTCCGAGCACAGATGCCTTTTTATCAAATGACAGCTGGTAAGGCTTTTTGTCCGAATCGACCCATGTCGTGTTTCCTCTGCCCTTAACTGTAACATTTTCATTTACGGATTCATTTCCGTACTCATCAATGACCGTGACCCTGTTGCCCTTATATTTTGTATCCTTGGATCCGGCATTTATTGTTTCCAGATCGGTTCCGGAGAGTTCTATCTCCACGCTGGGGACGTTGGACTGCATTACCGTGATCACATAGCTGTCACCCTTATCTGTTGTTACGGATAAAGTATCACCGCTTACGGCAAATGGACTGATGATCTGATTTGTTTCTTTATTTATCTCTCCTGCTGAGACTGTCTGCGGAGCAAATCCGAAGCAGTTTAACGTAATATCCGATAAAGACACATTATTTGGAACAAACAGATAATACTTTTTATCTGCTTTCATAAATGCAGAATATGTAACACCGTTATGAATAAAGTTAATATCAAATGGTGAATCTATCGCATTTTTTGCCTCCAAAGACAATTCTTCTGCAACTGCCTCAGCCACGATCTCCGCCCCGGCAGCATCCACCGCCTCTGAGATTATTTCTTCTTCAATGATCTCTTCATCTGACATGATATCATCTTCAAGATCTCCGGCATCCTGACCATCAGCATCCGGCATCTCAGGCATTGAATCTATATCTGTATCGTTGATCCCGTCTCCATCAGATAGCTGTTCCTGCGTTGCTTTGCTTTCATCCGGGTCGTTTCCGATAAGTCCGTCATCAGCCAATACTGATGAAATGCTTCCGATCAGCAGTAAAAATACCAATACAAATGATAATAGCGTTTTTTTCATTTCTCTACCCTGTACTTCTTAATACTTTAATAATATACCAAAGCACAGAGCCCGGAATTAACCAAGCTCTGTGCTTGAAACCATATTTTTTCTAATGAAAATCAATAAATATAAACTGTAGTATTTCTCGGGATATTTCTGTATATCCACAGTGCATTGGGCTCATAAAGCCTTACGCATCCGGCTGAAGCGGCAGTATCCATTGCAGGATCAAGCACTACTCTCGGTGCATCGTCCCAGTAGTAGATCTGACTGTGGAAATAATAATATCCTTCTATCTGAGTTGCCCACCAGCTCTTGTGTCCGTCTCCGAACCAGTCAAACCTTCCTTTGATGTGGAACAGTCCCGCAGGAGTCGGAGTAGACGGCTTTCCTACCACGCACGGCCAATAATAAATTTCTTTCCAATTGCCTGCAGAGCCCTGATAGATAGCCACTCTGTGGATAGCTCTGTTCAGTACTATCAGATACTGTGTGGGGCTGTCCAGTGTCTGTGCGATATTGAACATCTCCATATTACTGTTGAGCTTTAGCTGAGCTTTCTTGGCATTCCATTCAAATGTTGAGCCACCTATCATTTTTGATCCGCTGTAGGCATGAACTATATATTTACCGTCATCCTTGAAATACTCACAGGATGCATTTCCTGTCCAAAGGCCGGAACTGCTCTGTTTTGCGTCGATCCACTGAATGCCGTTTGCCTGTCCGCCCTTTTCATTCCATACAGCAAATCTTACAGGAGTATTGGAAGGATTGTTTATTGCAATTGT
>JABUTA010000271.1 GCA_021443845.1 Parasporobacterium sp. | reverse complement strand
GTACCTTCAGCATGAATGGCAACGAGCTGCTGACCTTTGAGCATGAGCGGGACGGCCTGACGAGCTATATCAAGAGCAGCCTGAATACCTGCAATACCGCCGCCGATAACAAGGGCTTTCTTGGTAATAGGAATATAGCTTTCATGGAGAGGCTTATTATTTCCAACCTTGGCAACAGCCATCTGAACAAGGGTAATAGCCTTGTCTGTAGCTTTTTCCTTATCAGTATGAACCCATGCGCACTGCTCACGAAGGTTGGCAATTTCAAGCATATATGGGTTAATGGAAGTGCCTTTAAGCATCTTACGGAATGTAAGCTCATGCATTCTTGGAGTACATGAACCGATAACGATTCTGTCTAACTGATGCTCAACAATGGCTTCCTTGATCATAGCCTGTCCCGGCTCTGAACACATATACTTGTAGTCTGTAGCATATACAACATTAGGAAGTTTTCCGGCTGCCTGCGCAACCTTAACAACGTCAACTGTACCTGCAATATTAGTTCCGCAATGACAGATAAATACACCTATTCTAGCCATACTATTTACCTGCCTTTCCGCTAAGCACATCATTTATAAGCTTAAATGCAGGATAGAAGTGGTTATGGATACCGCTTTCATCAGCCTTAGCTCCCAGTGCAATAGCTAAAATTTCCGTAAACTGATATACAGGAATGTTATATTTTCTGCTGTATGTCTTGTTGATTTCTTCTTCTCTCATGTCAAGGTTCATGTTGCATAACGGGCATGCTGTAATGATGGCCTGAGCGCCATTGGCCTGGGCATTTCTGAAGATTCTGTCGATTAATGGTCTTGACTGCTTAGGAGCGTCAACCTGGTGGCTGGCACCGCAGCACTCGCACTTGAAATCCCAGTCAACAGCCTCGGCTCCCGTAAGAGCCATGAGCTTATCCATATTCATAGGATATTCGGTGCATGTCTGTCCTGTAATATGGCGCGGTCTAGAATAAAGACATCCATAGTAGCAGGCAACTTTAAGACCTGTTAAGTTTCTTACAACCTTATTTTTAATTTCTTCCATGATTTCCTCATCGGAAAACATATCAAGGAATGAAAGAATATCAGCTTCCGCTTTAAAAGGTCTGTCAATAAACTTTTCAATCTGCTGTCTTTTAAGTTCATCATTTTTTCCGGCAAATGATGCATATGCAAGTCTTGAATAACAAGAAGCGCAAGGAGTAACTACATCAAGTCCCGGAAAAGCACTTTCAGCAATGGCAAGATTTCTTGCCGCAAGTGAAAGAGCTGTATTTTCATTCTTGGTGTGAGCAGCTGTTGAGCCGCAGCAGCACCAGTCCGGAATCTCTTTAAGTTCTATTCCTAATTTGTTAATGAGGAAGTCTGTGGATTTCTTATATGTAACAGCAGTTGAATCCATAGAACAACCGGGGAAGTATGCATACTGTTTCATTATTTATCAATGCCTCCTTCCTCTGTTCTCTTCATAATCTTTTTAATCTCTTCTCTGTTCTGTACCGTATTGAATTCAGGACGAACAATGTTCTTCTGAAGCATTCTGGGAACATTTTTCATATCCTGAAGCAGGTGTCCTGTAGTTACATTGTAAGCACCTTCCAATATAACTTCCTGTGACTTTCCGGTATAGCGAACAGTTTCCATGAAAATATCGTTGAAACGATCAACTTCCATAACTGCAACAAGGCCTCTGGCTTTGGCTGCCTGTCTTGATTTCTCAATCAATGTAGGAATGTCAATGTCATGAGGGCATCTTTCAACGCATGTATGACATGACGCACACATCCAGATCGTTTTCGATCTCATGATGGAATTCATGTCACCGAGCTGCAGGTAGTGGACAAGCTGTCTCGGCATGATATCCATGGACTGAGCCATAGGACATCCAGCTGAACATTTGCCGCACTGGTAGCATTCGTAAACTTTAACCCCTGCTTCCTTGGCGATTCGATCAGCTAAGAGCTTTCCCTCTTTCCTGTTTAAAATCTTTTCCATGGTGTTTCCTTTCCAATACTAAATCTTTCTGACTGCAAGACCCTTCGCCATCTGGATAAGGGCATCTTTTCCATTGCAGTCCGGTATTGAATCTAAAATCTTAATAGCCTTATCACTATA
>JABUTA010000270.1 GCA_021443845.1 Parasporobacterium sp. | reverse complement strand
ATACGCTTTATCCACACATCAACCGGAAATTCATTGCGAAATCCCAATCCGAACAGAAGAACGCAGTTTGCCACCTTATCCCCGACTCCCTTTATCTTCATCAGCTCGGATTTTGCGGCATGAAAATCCATCTTTCTGAGTTCTTCGCCTTTTATGCTTCCCTTATACATACGGTCAATCGCATCCCTAAGGTAAGGGGCCCTGAAGCCTGTTTTCATGTCTCTGAAATCCTGCTCGGTTATTTCATTAAGCTTTTCAAGATCCGGGAATGCATGATAACCTCCGCCGGTTTCCGGACCGTATGTATCTTCTATCCGCCTCACCAGCTGCTTTATCTGGGGAATGCTTTTATTCTGGGAAATGATAAATGACAGAAGCGTCTCCTCAAAATCCTGATTAAGGATCCTTATCCCGTAATACCTTTCGATAACCGGTTCCAGGACCGGATCGGCCTTTATGATCATATCTTTTATATGCCTGTAGTCCCTTTCCAGATCAAAGTAAGGAATCCATACCTTCTGCACATCCTCATCAGATGCATTGCGGAATATCAGTTCATCACTCTCCTGCCTGATGTTCAGCATTTTTCCGCAGGCTATGACATTATATTCATATCTGCAGTCTTTTATATCCTCTGATTCCGATTCACTGACTTTTTCAAAATTAAAGCACTGGCCGCATTCAAGAGTCTGTTTAAGATTAAAATCCGATACTTTCATACTTACTTTCTGTCAACCACTTTCTTATAGGGTGCTGTCATTCCGTCATCGAGTCTGCTGCCCATTTTTTTCTTAAGCTTTTCATTATTGAAAAGTATGCCGACCAGATACATGGCAGCTGTTTTGCCTTTGTTTTTATGCGGGAAATCGTACTGACCGTGGGACTTGAAGAATTTATGATCGGCCCTTAAAAGTCCCCTCATCTGATATATGAGATCTCTGAATATCTTTGAACCTCCCACACCGTAGAAATTTGACGGAGGGGCATATTTATTATCCAGGGCAAAAACAAGCTTCTTTGATAGCTCATCCAGTTTCTTTTCATCTGTTCCGAACCCGGCGACAAAGTTGCCTCCCACTTCTCCTCTGGATTTCAGTGTAAGCCTCAGATTAGGCTCACAGTCCAGATTCCCGTTGATTATATAGCCCACAGGCATACCCATGATCACGGTACGATGGCCGTTGCAGAACTGCCTGTCGTCATACATCTTAAACCTTGAGCCCATGGAATGATCCCTGATCGTAAATGCGTATATAATTGATTCTGACTTCTGGATTTCATTCCGCAGCAGGTCCTCAAATCCGTCATTGTAAATACATTTTCCGCTGCCCACGCAGCTCATGCATCCCAGACATCCCCCTTTGAAATCGAATTCTCTTATGTTGATTACACGGCACTTTCTCGGAAAACGGTCCGTGAAATCCTTTATCATTTTCCTTAGTTTATGGTCAGATTCTTTAAGGTCTGCAACAATTACCACATTACCCGGCTTGCTCTCATCAGTAAAGTCTGCAACCGGAATGCCTGCTGCAGTTTCCTGTGATGCTTCATTCCCGCCTTTAGGGCATTCATTTATCTTCCTGCCTGCCGCATCTTCGAAAATACCGTTTTCAACAGACCACACCAGGAATTTCATAAAATCCTCTGCCTGTTTTCTTCCCTCAGGCTTCAGAAGATCCTCCATATCTGCAGAAAGTCCCCCTACGATATTCATACCCATATCGGTACAGTTGTCATTGATAAAACCATGGGCTGTGACATCATAAAAATGTTTTGATGTAGTAATCTGGGATGCAGTCTTTCCCGAAAAATCAATCCCCGATTCTTTCATCAGTTCAACAAACCTGTGGAGCTGTGATGGTACCAGAAATGTATACACCGGATAGATGAATATGATAATATCTGCTTCTTTCAGTTTATCAGCAGCTTCCGAGAATTCTTTTTCGTACTGTCTTATTTTTGCCGCAGCATTAACCAGGGTAAATTCATGTTCGGGGAATTTCTTCTGAATATACAGTGCTGTATGGAGTGTTACACTGTTATTTCCCTTGGGACTTCCGTTGATTATTGTTATTTTCATTTATAATGTTCTTTCTTTTAAAAATTAAAATTATC
>JABUTA010000026.1 GCA_021443845.1 Parasporobacterium sp. | reverse complement strand
TACCTGAAACTGACAGTGTCATATTTATTACAGGCTTGACTGATTTTCAGTAAGCCTGTATTCTTTATGATAACTGACCGCTGACTGCGTTCTGGTGCATCATGAGGAAAACGGAGAAGTGTTATGAGTGATTTTATTATAATGACTGACACCGGCTGTGATATACTGCCGGAAATATTAGATGAATGGAAAGTCGGGCTGATAGATCTTATTTTTACAGATGTGGCAGCAGATAAAGCATATACCCAGAGAGAGATCACCACTGATGATTTTTACAGAAAAATGATTGACGGTGCCAGGTTCAAAACCTCAGCTGCCAATCCTGACGACTTTTATAAAGCATTTGAGCCCCACCTGAAGGACGGGAAGGACATATTGTATGTTGCATTCTCATCCGGACTCAGCAGTACGGTAAGCACATCGAAACTTGTGGCTAATGATCTTGCAGAACAGTATCCGGACAGAAAAATCATATGTTTTGACACTCTGTGTGCATCTGCAGGCCATGGCTTTATGGTGTACAGAGCAGTCCGGAAAAGAGATGAAGGCTGTACTATAGAAGAAATCGTGGATTATCTCAGTACCATAAGACCCGGACTGTGCCACTGGTTTACTGTAGGGGATCTGGAATACCTCAAGAGAGGCGGCAGATGTTCACCGGCTGCGGCATTTATGGGAGCGGTTCTTAATATAAAGCCTGTCCTGCATGTGGATGATGAGGGTCACCTTATAGCAATGTTCAAAGTGAGAGGAAGGAAAAAGTCTATTGACGCTGTGGCTGAAAAGTACTTTGAACTTGTTGATCCGAAGTATGGAGATGAATACTTTATATCTCACGGTTACTGCAGGGAAGATGCTCTGGCACTGGAGAAGATCGTAGAGGGGAAGACCGGCAAAAAGGCAACGCTTATCACAGACATAGGTCCTGTTATAGGTTCCCACTCAGGGCCCGGCACTCTGGCCATATTCTTTGTAGGTAAAAACAGATAACAAAATTATATTGATTACATTCAGAAAGTATGATAAACTTATCTCGAATTGACGTGGTACTGCGTTAAAGTGCCATGGGAATCAGGAGAACTACAGGTGAATACACAGAAAAACTTTTTCAGCTTTACATTTTATTTTTACTTTACAGGCATGACCGGTAAAGGCGATTTGTAATGCGAAAAGGTTGAGGACAATGATACCTGAGGCGGCACAAATTGCATGTGCCGCCTTTATTTTGCAGATATTTATCAGGAGAATATTATTATGATAGTTGTATTAAAAGCAAATGCAGATGAGCAGAAGCAGGCGCAGCTTATTAAATGGCTGGAAAACAAAGGTGTAAGGGTCAATATTGCAGTCGGTGAATACCAGAATGTTCTGGGTCTTATCGGAAAGACTGAGAATATGGATGCTGCCCTTATTGAAAGCATGGAAATCGTTGAATCAGTTAAAAGGGTTTCCGAATCCTTCAAGCGTGCCAACAGAAAGTTTCATCCGGATGATACCGTTGTTGAAGTCGGCAATGTTAAGATCGGCGGCGGGCATTTTGCGATAATGGCAGGACCCTGCTCCGTTGAGAGTGAGGAACAGATCGTATCTGTGGCAAAATCAGTCAAAGCTGCAGGTGCTGTAATGCTCAGGGGAGGTGCTTTCAAACCCCGTACTTCTCCTTATGATTTCCAGGGATTAAAGGATGAGGGCCTTAAGCTTCTGAAAATTGCCAGACAGGAAACGGGACTGCCTATCGTTACCGAGATAATGAACCTTGCCGATATCCACCTGTTCGATGACATTGATGTGCTTCAGGTGGGGGCAAGAAACATGCAGAACTTTGATCTGCTGAAGGAACTTGGTAAGACTGATAAACCTATTCTGCTGAAGAGGGGTCTGGCAAATACTCTGAAGGAGCTTCTTATGAGCGCAGAATATATTATGGCCAACGGCAACAATAATGTAATTCTCTGCGAAAGAGGCATAAGGACCTACAGTGACTACACCAGAAATACTCTTGACCTGTCTGCAGTCCCAATGCTGAGAGAGCTTACTCATCTTCCTATAGTTGTGGATCCCAGCCATGCAACAGGTATTGCGAAACTGGTACCTCCTATGTCCATGGCTGCTGCGGCCTGCGGTGCTGACGGGCTTATTATTGAGGTTCATAATGATCCTATACATGCTCTCTGCGATGGTGCACAGTCTCTCAGGCCTGAGGAGTTTGCCGCTCTGGTGCCGAAGATCAATGCAGTAAGGATGGCCGCGCTGTAGTAATTTCAAAAGAACGTTATGTTAAGCCGGAAAGTTTTATAATATTTTACTGCCGGGATATGTTAATATTGAGGTATCATTGTTCGCCGGTTCGGCGGCAGAATATTGTTGATATTGTGTGGAGCAGGCTGGTCTGCTTCGGAATGGAATAGAAAATGAAAACGATTCATGTTGATGCATCTGTAAGTTATGATGTGCTGATCGGTGAAGGTCTTCTTTCGGAAGCCGGCAGCAGGGTAAGCAGCCTGGGAAATATAAAACATGCTGTTATAGTATCGGATGACAATGTTTTTCCCCTTTACGGAAATATATTGAAGGAGTCTATGAGCGCAGAGGGTATTGCTGTTGATGAATTTATTTTCCCTCATGGTGAAAACTCCAAATCCATTGAAGTTTATCAGGAGCTTCTGGAGTTTCTGTGCAGCATAAGCATGACAAGGTCGGATGTTCTCGTGGCATTAGGGGGCGGAGTTACCGGCGACCTTACGGGATTTGCAGCAGCCACATACCAGAGAGGCATAAGATTTATACAGGTTCCTACAACCCTTCTCGCTGCCGTTGATTCATCAGTCGGGGGCAAGACAGCGGTAAATCTCAGAGGCGGGAAAAATCAGGTGGGCTGCTTTTATCAGCCGTCACTGGTTCTGTGTGATATACGGACTCTGGATACTCTGCCGGAAGAAGAATTCCGGTGCGGATGCGGTGAAGTTATAAAATATGGTATGATAGGCGATGCCGGATTCTTCCAAAGACTGGCAGAGACTGATGTGAGAACATGGATAACAGACGCCATTGCCGCCTGCGTTGCCATGAAGAGAGATGTGGTAATGAGGGATGAGTTTGATACCGGAGACAGAATGCTGCTGAATTTCGGACATACATTTGCCCACGGAGTGGAAAAACTCAGTGACTTCAAAGTACCTCACGGCATGGCAGTGGCCATGGGTATGGCGGCCATAACACAGGCAGCGGAAAAGCTGGGGGCGTGTGAACCCGGAACATCAGACAGGCTTGAAGAGGTACTGAAAAAATATGGTCTTCCTCTTGAGATCGAGTATTCCGGGGCAGATATTGCAGCGGCTGCAAAGGTTGACAAAAAGAGTACCGGCAGCACCATAAGGCTGATAATACCGGAGAAAATCGGAAGCTGTGTTATCAGAACAGTTCCGGCAGACGAGCTTATGGAATGGACCATTGCCGGAGGAATGAAATGAACAGAAAGATAATACCGGGAGCAAGAAGCGGAAGGATACAGGCTCCCTCATCAAAGTCCCAGGCTCACAGACAGCTTATATGTGCGGCCCTGTCAGAAGCGGCATCATGCATAAGCTGCCCGGGCATTTCAAAGGATATTGAAGCCACCGTAAAATGTCTTAACGGACTGGGAGCCCGGATTTCATATGAAGGGGCAGATATCAGAGTAATGCCTGCAGTGCTCCGGGAGATACCTGAAAGAACAAACGGCCGCAGTGCACAGAATATCTCAGAGGGCCAGGTGCATCTGTACTGCGGAGAGTCGGGCTCTACATTGAGATTTCTTCTTCCCGTTGCAGGGGCTCTGGGGGCAGATGCGGTATTTCATATGGAGGGAAGGCTGTCAGAACGGCCTATGGAACTGTATGAAAATGTACTGAAAGATCATGGAATGACCATAAAAAGAGAAGGAAATCTCCTGTACTGTTCGGGACAGTTAAGACCTGGTGTGTATTCTCTTCCCGGCAATATTTCATCCCAGTATTTTACAGGACTACTGTTTGCACTTCCCCTTCTTGATGAGGAAAGCGTGCTGATGGCTGATGGAATAATGGAATCCGCAGATTATGTCAGGATGACGGAAGCTGCATTGAAAGCTTCGGGAATAATATGGGAAAACATACCCGGAGGATATCATATTCCCGGTAAGCAGCATTATAAAGTGCCGGAACATATCAGAGTGGAGGGCGATTATTCAAATGCAGCCTTTTTCCTGTGTATGGGAGCCATGTCTCCGGCAGGAATAACTGTGGGCAATATATCTGAGGACTCTGCCCAGGGTGACAGGCGGATCTGCGATGTACTCAGAGAGTTCGGAGCTTATGTTGAACGTGAGGGTGATGAAGTAACAGTAAGGAAAAATGTTCTGAAAGGTATAACCATCGATGCTTCAATGATTCCGGACCTTATACCCGTACTCAGTACTGTGGCGGCTGTTTCCGAAGGAGAGACCCGGGTTATACACGGGGAACGTCTGAGGATGAAGGAATCCGACAGGATAGCCAGTACTGCGGCCATGCTGAGGTCACTGGGCGCAGACATAACGGAAACTCAGGACGGAATGATCATCCACGGCAAACCTTATCTTAAAGGGGGAGCCGAGACAGAATCCTTTAATGACCACAGGATTGCCATGGCAGCAGCTTCTGCTGCATGTATGTGTGAGGAACCGGTGACAGTACTGGGTGCAGAATGTGTTGCAAAATCTTTCCCGGATTTCTGGGAAGTATATGACAGTCTTCAGATAAACAAAAAGGACAGATAAATATGAGCAGCAGCTACGGAGAAAACATAAAAATCAATATATTCGGTCAGTCCCATTCTCCTGCAATAGGAGTGACTGTTGAGGGAATTCCCGGAGGGAAGGTCATTGATATGGACAGGCTTTCTGAATTCATGAGAAGGAGAGCCCCGGGACAGAATGAGTACTCAACCCCCCGAAAGGAAAAAGACATTCCTGATTTTATCTCGGGAATAGTGGGAAATACCACCTGCGGAGTGCCCCTGACTGCACTGATATATAATACAGATACCAGGTCAAAGGACTATTCAGAACTGAAAATAAAGCCGAGACCCGGTCATGCTGATTATACCGCTGAAGTCAGGTATAACGGCGCCCAGGATTTTGCAGGGGGAGGGCATTTTTCAGGCAGGCTTACAGCCCCGCTGTGTATAGCAGGGGGGATAGTAAAGCAGCTGCTGGAGGCAGAAGGCATTGAAGTACGGGCAAGGATATATTCCATAGCAGGAGTCAGAGATCAGGGAGACTTTACGGAAACCCTGGATAAAAAGCCATTTCCCACAGTTTCAGATGCTCAGGGAGAGCTGATGAGGCAGAGGATTGCGGAAGCAAGGGCTGACGGGGATTCTGTAGGCGGAATTGTCGAGTGTATTGTGGATCACATTCCTGCAGGCCTGGGAGATCCCATGTTCGGAGGAATGGAGAACAGGATATCCTCAATAGTATTCGGTATTCCTGCTGTAAAGGGGATAGAATTCGGTATAGGATTTGAAGCTGCTGAACTTACAGGCAGCCAGAATAATGATCCCTTTGATATTGAGAACGGCAGGGTAGTTACAGTCGGCAATAATGCAGGAGGAATAGCAGGGGGTATCACCAACGGAATGCCGATAGTATTCCGCGTCGCATTCAAGCCTACACCTTCCATCGGAAAGGAACAGCAGACCGTAGATCTGACAAAAATGGAAAAGACTGTGCTGAGGGTGCACGGAAGACATGATCCCTGCATTGTACCCCGTGCAGTACCCTGCGTTGAGGCAGCTGCGGCAATCGCCGTGTACGATGCACTGCTGGGATATAAAAAAGGACTGGACTGATCATGGATAGGAAAATAACTGATCTTGAAGAAACAAGAGAAAAGATAACAGAAGTTGACAGACTTATTACAGATCTGTTTGTCAGAAGAATGCAGCTTGCTGAGGACGTGGCATTATATAAAGCAGCAAAGGGAATGCCTGTCCTTGATGCAGCTAAGGAAGCGAAAAA
This sequence comes from Parasporobacterium sp., assembly GCA_021443845.1. Classification (GTDB taxonomy): domain Bacteria; phylum Bacillota; class Clostridia; order Lachnospirales; family Lachnospiraceae; genus RGIG5612. Next base: position 9,573 of record JABUTA010000026.1, on the reverse strand, counting down.
GCTGGAGCAGATTGCGGGTCAGATGCCGGAAGAATTCAGGGAATACGGAATATCTCTTTATGAAAAAATATTTGAACTCAGCAGAGATTATCAGCAGAAGCTGATCGCCGGCAGCAAAGATCTTAATGACTGAATGGAGCTTTCTGATATGAAAAAATGCGGTTTGCTGGGGGAAAAGCTGGGACACAGCTATTCACCCCGGATACACAGCCTGATGGCAGATTATGAATATAAGTTATATGAGATCCCGCAGGATGACCTTGAGGCTTTTGTAAAAGAGGGAGACTGGGACGGGCTGAATGTAACCATACCATATAAAAAAGCGGTGGTGCCCTTATGCGATGAACTGTCAGAGGCAGCTCTGTCAATAGGCAGTGTCAATACACTTGTAAAAAAGAAGGTTTCTGTTAAAGACGGGAACAATGAGGCTTATAAGACTGTAATTTACGGCGATAATACGGATCTTTATGGTTTTAAATGCCTTATGGAAAAGAATAACGTGGACCCGAAAGGGAAAAAGACTCTGGTTCTGGGAAACGGAGGTGCCTGTGCATCTGTCAGGGCGGTGCTGGAAGGGGCAGGTGCGGATACAGTTGTGATCAGCCGCCGGGGAGAAAACAACTATGATAATCTGCATCTTCATAAAGATGCGAAGATTATTGTCAATACAACCCCGGTGGGTATGTACCCCCGTAATGGTGAAAGTCCTCTGGATCTTGCATGTTTTACCGGGCTCGAGGCTGTTCTGGATATTGTGTATAATCCTTCAGGTACGGCTCTTGTTCTTCAGGCGGAGCGGATGGGCATCCCTGCAGCATCCGGACTGTATATGCTTGTGGCACAGGCTGCAGGCAGCAGCAGTCTTTTTTCAGGGAATACGGTCTCAAAGGAAAAAATCGATGAAATATATCGGAATCTGTTATACGGAATGCAGAATATAATCCTTGTGGGAATGCCCGGCAGCGGCAAGACCACTGTGGCTGCAAAGCTGTCAGAGCTTACAGGGAGAAAGTCCGTGGATCTTGATGAAGCCTTTACGGAAAAGTACGGATTTACCCCGGAAGCATGCATAACCGGGCAGGGAGAATTGCAGTTCAGAAAACTGGAAACGGAAGTGATAAGAGAATACGGTGCAAAGTCAGGACTTATCATTTCCACCGGCGGAGGAGCAGTGACAGTGGAGGAAAATTATGATCTTCTCCATCAGAACGGAATTATCGTGTGGATACAGCGGGATATAAGCAGCCTTCCCGTGGACGGCAGGCCCATCTCACAGAAGAACCCTGTCAGGGAACTGTATGAAAAACGAAAATCAATGTACAGCCGTTTTGCAGATATAACTGCAGATAATAACGGCAGTGCCGAAGAAACGGCGGAATATATTATCTCGCAGCTGGTATGATACTGCTGCGGCACACAGAAAGAGGTAAACATGAAGGTACTTGTTATTAACGGACCTAATCTTAATATGCTGGGAATAAGAGAACCGGGAATCTACGGTGCTGAGACCTATAAGGATCTTCTTGAATATATCAGGAGCTACTGTGAAAATGACGGAACAGATGTATCATTTTACCAGTCAAATCACGAGGGTGACCTGGTGGATAAAATCCAGGAGGCCCTGGGGGTATACGACGGAATAGTGATAAATCCGGGTGCATATACTCATACCAGCATAGCAATACTGGATGCGTTAAAATCAGTCTCGATTCCTGCGGTAGAGGTACATATCTCAGATGTGGATTCAAGGGAAGAATTCCGTCAGATATCATATATAAGAGCAGCCTGCATCAGTACTGTAATGGGTAAGGGGTTTGCAGGATATACGGAAGCGATCAGGATACTTAAGGAATACCGGAAAACAAAATGAAGATACTACTCTGTGCTGTTAATGCAAAATACATTCACTCCAATCCTGCAATACACATTCTGCAGGCTTATTCAAAGAGCTTCGCCGAAGCAGAAAATGTAGAGATAGAGGTGGCAGAGTATTCTGTAAATAACAGGCCGGAAGAGGTGCTGGCTGATATCTACCTGAGACATCCGGATGTTGCGGCTTTTTCCTGCTATATATGGAACTGGGAGTATGTGCGGCTGCTCCTGAGCGATCTTCACAGTGTAAAGCCCGAGCTGGACATATGGGCAGGAGGACCGGAAGTATCCTTTGACGCTGAAAGGGTTCTTGGGGAAAATCCTGATATCAAAGGAGTGATCGTAGGAGAAGGCGAAGTCACTTTTAAGGAGCTGGCCATTGATCACTACGGGCGTATGGAGTCTGACAGGGAAAATGCGGTGGATCTGAAGCATATAAAAGGCATATGTTACAGGTCCGGCGATGAAACAGTATTTACCGGAAACCGCAGCCTTATGGATATGGATGAAGTCCCGTTCATTTATGACAGTGAGGATATATGTCTGTTTGACCATAAGATCCTGTATTATGAATCCAGCAGAGGGTGCCCATTCTCCTGCAGCTACTGTCTGTCTTCAGTGGATAAAGCAGTAAGATTCCGTTCTCTGGAAAAGGTGTATTCTGAACTGCAGTTTTTCCTGGACAATAAAGTGCCCCAGGTCAAATTCATTGACAGAACCTTCAATATAAGGCACGAGCACTCCCTGGGAATACTTAAGTATATCAGGGAACATGACAACGGCATAACGAATTTTCATTTTGAAATAGCGGCAGATCTGCTTTCGGATGAAGAACTGGAAGTTATGTCAGACATGAGACCGGGGCTCATACAGCTGGAAATAGGTGTACAGTCCGCCAACACCGATACCATCAAAGCTGTGAACAGGGTTATGGATCTGGATAAACTGACGGGCATGGTCAGAGCTGTCCGGGAAATGAATAATATCCATCAGCATCTTGATCTGATAGCAGGTCTTCCATATGAAGATTATGCAAGCTTTGCCCGCAGCTTCAATGTGGTATATGCCATGAAGCCCTCCCAGCTTCAGCTGGGCTTCCTCAAAGTCCTCAAAGGCTCCCCCATGGAGGAGGCTGCCGGAAAATACGGGATAATATATAAGAACAGGGCCCCGTATGAGGTACTCTGTACAAAATGGCTGACCTTTGAAGATGTATTGAGGCTGAAACGCATTGAGGAGATGGTGGAGATTTTTTATAACAGCCATCAGTTTACTGCCGCACTTGGTATATTGGAAAAAGCGTTTACCGATGCATTTTCCATGTTTGAACAGCTGGCGGATCATTACAGGGATAAGGGCTATTTTATCAATACACCTTCCAGGATTTACAGATATAATGTCCTTCTGGAGTTTGCTTCAATGGCGGATCCGGAACATGAGCAGCTGTACAGACAGGCCCTTACCTTTGATCTGTATTACAGAGAAAACATGAAGAGCAGACCGGAATTTGCCCCGGATATTACAATGTTCAGGGAGCAGATCCGGAACCTCAGGGCAGACCGCCAGATACACATAGATGTGTTTGATTATGATTTTACGGAATGGGATGCAGATACCATTCCAAAGAGGTCGGAAAAGCCGGTTTTTACGGCATTCGATTACGAAAAAAGAGATCCGTTATACGGCAATTCAACCGTATCCGTATTACATGTTCGGTAATGCGGAAAATGTCATACAGCCCCGTTTTATCGGCAGTTTTCACGAAAGTGAAACTGCCGTATTGACTTTAAAAGGGCTGTGAATTAATATCCAGTCACACCCGATTCGGGGTGAGCCGGACAGCCGATCAGGTGCAGTCCGGCAGAAGAAGGTCCGCTGATCAGGGACCGGATACTCATCAGTAAAATATAATATCAGGAGATACAAAATTGGCAAAGGATACTTTGGCGGTCTATGACCCCTGCCGATCTTATGTTGAGCGCTTTTTGAATTATGTGCGCAAACGTAATGACCTTTCTTTTGATGCGGCAGGTTTTACGGATCTTAATATTCTTAGGGAATATCTTAAGAATAACAGGATAAAGGCAGTGCTGTTCTCCGGACAGTCAATGAGTGGGGAAGGAGATAATGGAAGTAATGCAGATTTTATATTCAGGGAAGATATCGAATCGCTGGTCATATATCTGGGAGAACAGCCCCTGTCTGAAAACAGAACGGGGGAAAAAAATGTATTTTTTGTTTACAGATACCAATCTGCGGATGGGATACTCTCGGAAATAAAAGGAATACTGAATGACCACACTGAAGAATCCCTGCATATCCCGAAGGGATTCCTGCGGCTCGGGGGAATATATTCTCCGGGGGAAAAGGTAAGTCATCCTGAGACAGCCGCGCTGATAGCCGGGGAACTTCGCAGGGAATACGGTGATGATGAGAATATTAAAGTATTGTACATAAATCTTGAACAGTTTTCGGGAATGGACAGCATGATGGAAAGATTTTCAGGACAGAACCTGTCAGATGTGATCTATTCCTACAAGACATCTCCCGGAAAACTGCGGGAAGCCATAGAAAATGCCCGGGGAAGGTACCGCGGCATGGATGTTCTGTCTGCCCCGGAAAATATGGAAGATCTGCATGTACTGAGCGGAGGAGGCTGGCCGGACTTCCTTGCAAAGACTGCGGATGCCGGAGGCTTCTTAATAATTCTGGTTGATTCTGTATTGTTTGATTATGAATTGATGAGTGTGATATGCAAACACGGTAATATCTTCATTCCGGCCTTACCGGAGGATGATGAGGAGTCTGCAAGGGTTGTACTTACAAGGCGCAGCCCGGACCGTTCCCCGGATCCGGCAGCTGCACGGGCAAAAGTAAATGAATTCAGACAGTTTCTGACAGACCGGAATATGACAGATATTCTGGATAAGCTCCTGGAGGTAGATATGTGAATGCTGATGAAAAACTGAAGGAGCTGCTGGTAAACAGCATAGATCTGTCCCGGGATATAAGTGATGATGAACTGAATGAAATCATCAGTTCCCTTGTCAGGAAAGAGTACGGAAATACCCGTATGTCACTGAGAGAGATGATGAAGCTCTGCAGAGATCTGTACAATTCAGTCCGGGGGCTGGACGTTCTCCAGGATATTCTGGATGATAAGGATATCACGGAGATCATGATAAACGGATATGACCGGATATTCATAGAAAGAGAAGGAAAGCTTTTCAGATATAATGGAGCATTTTCCTCTGATGATAAGTTCAGGAATGTCATCCAGATAATTGCATCGGGTGCCAATAAAAGAGTCAATGAGGCAAGCCCTATACTGGACACAAGGCTGGCTGACGGGTCAAGAGTCAATGTAGTGCTTTCCCCTGTTTCGGTAAAAGGCCCCTCTGTGACCATAAGAAAATTCCCGTCAGATCCCCTGACAATGGACAGACTGACCGCCATGGGCGCAGTTACAGAAGACGCGGCTCTTTATCTGAAAAAACTGGTGGAAAACGGCTACAACATCTTCATAAGCGGAGGAACCGGTTCCGGTAAGACCACGTTTCTGAATGCACTTTCGGGCTATATTCCTGCAGATGAAAGGATAATTACCATAGAGGATTCTGCGGAACTGCAGCTGAGGCATGCAGAAAATCTTGTATCTCTTGAGTGCAGGCAGGCCAATTCAGAGGGAGATAATGAAGTAACTGTCAGGGATCTGATCAGGGCATCCCTCAGAATGAGACCTGACAGAATAATAGTAGGGGAAGTAAGGGGTGCGGAGGCGTTTGATATGCTGCAGGCAATGAATACAGGGCATGACGGGAGCCTGTCTACAGGCCACGGCAATTCACCGGTAGACATGCTGTCCAGGCTTGAGGCCATGACACTGATGGCAGGAGAAGAGCTTCCATTATCTGCAATAAGAAGACAGATAGCATCTGCACTTGATATCCTGGTGCATCTCGGAAGAATGAGGGACGGAAGCAGAAAAGTGATGAGTATTTATCAGGTGGAAACAGTATCTGAAGAAAATATAGTGATAAGTGCTCTTTTTGATTATTCGGATAATGACAGGAAAAATCCTTCAGGGCATCTTATGAGGACCGGAATACCCCTGAGAGTATTTAAAGGGGACATGGTGGACAGCATTGAAAAAGAAAACTGAAAGGATAAAGGATGCCGCAGCCGCAGCATTGATATTTACTGTACTGTATCTGTTTTATAGATCATTCTGGGTTTTAACACTTCTTCTTCCATGCATGATCATCTATCGGAAAGTAAGCCGGAAAGAGCGTTCGGCAGCCAGAGCAAGACTTCTGAACAGACAGTTCAAGGATATGATGGACAGTCTGTCAGCCTCATTGAGGGCAGGGTATTCAGTCGAAAATGCTCTTAAGGAAGCACTGAGGGAAATGAAGATCATGCATGGAGAAGATTCTCCCATATATATTGAGATAAGCCTGATGCTGAGTGAGATCAGTCTGGGAATAACTGCTGAAGAAGCCTTCAGTCACTTCGCAGAAAGATGCGCCACGGAAGATACCAGAATATTTGCATCGGTGTTCAGTATAGCACAGAGAAGCGGCGGGGATATGATATCGATAGTACAGAAGACAGCTGATGAAATAAGTGCCCGGGCGGATACAAGGAATGAGATAGAAGTGCTCATAAGTGCAAGAAAGCTGGAAATGAACATAATGTCCGGAATTCCCCTGGGAATCATCCTTTATATTGATCTTACGTCCGGGGGTCTGCTGGATCCTCTGTATGGTAATCCTCTGGGCATAACTGTGATGACGGTATGCCTGATCATTTATGCAGCATCAGTGCTGCTTGGAAGGAAAATGACGGATATTGAGGTCTGATATGTGAAAAATGCTTCATAGGGAGGTGGCAGTAATGATATGGGTATACGGGATTCTGACGGTTTTGCTGGTACTTACGGTGATTGCAGGAAGAAAACGTTACGGGTCTGCCGCTGCCGGACTGAACAGAAAAGAGCATCCCCTGAAAATACTGTATCCGGCGGCTTTACTCATTCTCGGCAGGATTGGCAGACCGGGTAAGAAAAATGACCGGGTGAGCAGCCTCCTGAAAGGGATCTGTGTTAAGGAAAACGTGGAAAAGGAGAAGACACTTCATTATGTCAGGAAGGTATCACTGGTACTGGCGGTATCAGGGGCAGCAGCAATTACGGGATTTGCAGCATGTGCTGCAGCAGGGGGAATAAGGTATATAACACAGCTTAAGCGTCTGCCCTATGGTCAGGGTACGGCAGAATACAAGGTCAATGCCGAATACCGCAGCTCGGAGGAGGTACTGGACATAAGCATAGACGAACTCAGATATTCTCCTTCGGAAATACTTGAAAAATTTGAGAATTCAAAGGATGAAGTGAACAGGATAATGCTCGGGGAAAATGAATCCCCTGATGCTGTCACAGAGCCTCTTAACCTGATAACCGAATACGACGGATTCAGCATATCCTGGGAAATCGAGGATATATCAGCACTGGATTACAGCGGAAATATCAATGCACAGCCTGAAGAGGGTGAATCGCTGCCGGTTAATCTGTTTGCGGTATTTTCTCTGGATTCCGTATCACAGATATATTCCATGCCTGTAAACATTGTGGGTAAGGAACTCAGCAGCAGGGATAAACTCCTGAAAAACATAAAGGAATCAATAGAAGCCGAAAATGACCCCTATGATATGAATGTAAAGCTTCCCGACGAGATAGGAGGCTACAGGATAAGGTTCAGGGAGACACAGGAAAATACCGGCGGAGTGTTCCTGCTGATGGGCATAATTGGGGCAGCTGTGATATTGATATTTTATGACCGCCGGCTTGAGGAAAAAATGAAAAAACGCAGGGAACAGCTGGCTGCGGATTATCCTGAAATAGTATCAAAACTGAGCCTTTTATATGATGCGGGCTTAAGTATAAAAGGTTCTTTTGAGCGAATCGTACAGGACAGGGGGGCTGACGATAGCAGATTTGCCTACAGGGAGATAAGGCTCGCCCTTGAGAAAATAGGCAGCGGGGTAAGTGAAGCTGAAGCATACTCCGAAATGGGAAAAAGATGCGGGATATATTCATATATCAGGCTGGGGAATATTCTGGAACATAATCTTTCAAAGGGTACCAGAGGAATGAAGCAGCTGCTGGCTGAAGAAGCAGCGTCAGCCTTTGAAGAAAGGAAAAGAATCGCCAGAAAAAAAGGTGAAGAGGCATCCACAAAAATGCTGTTTCCCATGATGCTGGAGCTCCTGGTTGTTATTGCGATCATTGCGGTTCCGGCACTTATTTCAGTAAATATATGACAATATATGTTTAAGCATGCAGTATCAGACTGCAGGGAGGTAAAAATGAGCAGCTTGTTATCAAAAGTAAAATATTTCATTACAGAGGATGAAGAAGGAATAGGTGTAGTTGAAGTCATCCTTATTCTGCTGGTGCTGGTAGGTCTGGTAATAATATTCAAGGATCAGATAGTGTCACTTGCCAAAAGCATATTTTCAAATATTTCGGGGCAGGTGGGTTCCATATAAAAGCATGTGCAGACAGAAGGGAAGCATAACGATATATCTGGCACTGTCCATGGTACTCATAATGGGACTTGTATGCACCCTCATTGAATCTGCCAGGGTCAGCTGCATAAATTCAAAACTTGAGGGCATTACTTTTATGGCCGTGGATTCATGCTTCAGTGAATTCGCTTCGGAAGTATTTGAAGATTACGGCATAATGGCTCTGTGGATGAGTGAAGGGGAACTGGTGTCAGAGCTTGATACCTTCATAAACAGGAATCTGGGCATAGAAGGGACAGATGCTTATCAGGATGCAGACCTGTATCTTATGGAGCATGACGGAAGTGTGATATCTGACATTGAACACCTGACTGATGAGGGCGGACGGCCTTTTGAGGAGCAGGTAACCGAATATATGGAGTACTTTGCACTGCAGGAAACAATAACATCGGTACTGGATATGCTGGGAGTATTCAGGGAAGGCAGCAAGGTTGCTGCTTTTGTGGATAAGATAAACGAGTATCAGGATGTTTTTATAAAGGTGGGAAACACGGTGGCAGATATTCAGCAGTCTGCGGATATGGCTAAAAGTATACTTTACAACCCGAAAACCATTCTGGGAAATATGGACAGCTACATGGATATGTATGAGACTTCCGGAAACAGCGCATTTGCAGCACAGTTTAATATTGAGTACTGGAATCTGGGTTCGGGAAGGTCTGTTCTTGAGACCTGCATGGAAAATATTCGAACTTCCACAGAGGATTATCATGTGTATGCACTGGAGGCAGAGGATGCAATAGACATTCTTAAGGGTGTACTGGATGCGGATGCAGAAGATTATTCTGAAGAAACCCTGGGGGCATTAAGGCAGCAGGTTGATACACTGTCACAGAAAACCGGGGCAGAAAGTGAAGAATACTACCGTATAGATACAAACTGCGAATATGCTTCAGCATACGAGATCATGCTTGAAGACCTTCAATCCCTGGAATATGAAATAGGAGAAGGGGTGCAGATTGATGACTTCATGGCCCATAAAACCACGGTCAGCTACTACAGTGATATGTTTTCCGGTTTTGATCTGAGCGTACTGGGACTTGATAACGGAGGCATCAGTGTCCGGAGGGAAAATTCAGGGTTTCTGAATAATATAAGTACCATAGTTACAAA
>JABUTA010000269.1 GCA_021443845.1 Parasporobacterium sp. | reverse complement strand
GCAGCCCGGGGCGTGATCCGGGATGTGGGACGTGTAATAGATATGCCCTACGGAGCAGTGGATTCCATTGCAAAGATGATCCCGAAGGATCTGGGGATAACCATCGATAAGGCACTTGCCTCCAGCAATGATCTGAAAAATGCCTACTGCACAGATGAGCAGGTAAGGTACCTCATTGATATGGCCAGAAGGCTGGAGGGCCTGCCCAGGCATTCATCCATGCATGCAGCGGGAGTTGTTATTTCCAGGGAGCCCATAATGGAATATGTTCCCCTGGCAAAGGGTGCAGACGGATCCCCTGTAACCCAGTATATAATGACTACCCTGGAAGAACTGGGACTTCTGAAGATGGACTTCCTGGGACTTCGGACTCTGACAGTCATCCAGAACGCCGTCAATATGGCATCGGAAAATACGGGAGCTCATATTGATCTGACCCGGATAGACCATAACGACAAGGACGTACTGGACATGCTGGGAGCAGGCAGGACCATGGGAGTGTTCCAGCTTGAAAGTCCGGGCATGACCAGTTTCATGCGTGAACTTAAGCCGAAATCCATAGAAGATATCATAGCGGGCATAGCGCTGTACCGGCCGGGTCCCATGGATTTCATACCCCGCTACATTGAAGGCAAGAACTCCGGTAAGGAAATAGTATATGACTGTCCCCAGCTCCGGCCCATCCTGGAGCCTACATACGGATGCATAGTCTACCAGGAACAGGTAATGCAGATAGTGCGTGACCTGGCCGGCTATACCCTGGGAGGTTCCGATGTTCTGAGACGTGCCATGTCCAAGAAGAAGGACTATGTCATGCAGGCAGAGCGGAAAAGGTTTGTATACGGAGACCTGGAGGACGGGGGCACCGTTCCCGGATGTATCAGGAACGGCATTTCCGAGCAGGTGGCAAATAAGATCTATGATGAAATGATCGATTTCGCCAAGTATGCTTTCAACAAATCCCATGCTGCCGCCTATGCAGTGGTGTCCTACCAGACGGCATATCTGAAATATTATTATCCTGTGGAATACATGGCGGCCATGATGACTTCTGTTATGGGAGAACTGGGTAAGCTGTCCGTATATATCCAGGAATGCAGGGAAATGGGCATAGAAATTCTGCCTCCTGACATCAATACGGCCCAGAGCGGGTTTACGGCTGACGGCAATGCCATACGCTACGGACTGTCAGCTATCAAGGGCGTAGGAAGAAATATAATTGACGCCATCATACAGGAGAGAAATGTTCACGGACCGTATAAGGATCTGCAGGATCTGGTGGAAAGGCTTATTGAAAAGGATATCAGCAAACGTACTCTGGAGAACTTCATAAAGGCCGGTGCATTGGATTCCTTCGGCCTGACCCGCAGGCAGATGATTTCCATATATATGGACATAGTTGACAATGTAAATGCCGACAGGAAATCTGCCATGAGCGGCCAGCTGTCGCTTTTTGATATCCTGGACGATTCCCATAAGGAACAGTTCCGGATAAAGGTTCCTGATGTGGGAGAATTTGACAAAGCCACTCTGCTGGCATTTGAAAAGGATATAACCGGAATTTACATCAGCGGTCACCCTCTGGATGAGGATAAGGATATACTTGACCGGAACGTTACTGCCGCATCACCGGATTTTGCAATAGATGACAGTGGAAACGTGATAATAAGCGACAGGGCTCCGGCAGTCATAGGGGGAATAATAGAGGCTGTGACTCCGAAAAATGCCCGGAACGGGCAGGCTATGGCATTCCTTACGCTGGAAGATCTTATGGGCACGGTGGAAGTCATAGTATTTCCGAAGGATTATGCCACATACAGAGACAGGATATTTACGGGAAACAAGGTGCTGATAAGAGGCCATGCCACAGTCGGTACGGAAGAAGCAGGCAAGCTGATAGCTGAAAAGGTGGTGTCCTTTGACGAGATAGAACGGGAAATCTGGTTCCGATTCAGGGATCTGGAAGAATACAGAAGACAGGAAAAATACCTGACAGAGCTGGCGCGTGCGGAAGGAATGGCAGGAAACAACAGTATATGCGTTTTCCTGGCGGATTCACGGCAGGTGAAGAAGATGCCTGCAGAGTGCTCGCTCCATCTGAACGATGAGCTGCTGAAAAGGCTGAC
>JABUTA010000268.1 GCA_021443845.1 Parasporobacterium sp. | reverse complement strand
GCAAATGTAAAATTGCCTGATGACACATTACTGTTCAGATAATCCGCATATGCAGCAGCATAGTCTGCCGTTGCAGAAGTCACCACTCCTTTATTCAACTGATATCTGATTTCATTAAATACCTTGGATCCTGTATATGCTTTAAACACACCATTTTCAACATAATATTCTGTTGTACTGCTTCCATCCGCCTTCCTGAATATTCCCGTGGCCTTGGTATATACACCTTTCTTAACATAATACCATCCGCCAACTCCGTCCACACGTTTTGTTATACCTGTGGCAGATGTGTTGTACTTACCATTGGTGATGTAATACCATCCGCCCTCTCCGTCTGCGCGTTTTACCAGTCCTGTTGATTTGATATACTTACCATCTTCCACATAATACCATGCGTTGCTGGAACCATCAGCTTTCTTTGCAATACCGGTAGCCTTGACATATTCTCCGTTCTGCACATAGTACCATGTACTGCTTGATCCGTCGGCTTTCTGTGCAATACCGTTCACTTTGGTATATACACCGTCCTTTACAAAATACCACCCGCCTACTCCGTCCACACGTTTTGTTATACCTGTTGCGGATGTGTTAAATTTTCCATTGGTAATATAATACCAGCCACTCTTGCCGTCAGCTCTCTTTACCAGCCCCGTTGATTTGGTATACACACCATTTACTATGTAATACCATGCAGTCTTTCCGTCTATGGTTCCTTTAATAATGCCGGTCATGCCGGTCTGAAGGACCCCGTTAACGTACCAGCCCCACTTTCCGTTCTTATATGCAAATCCGCTTGCAGAGGTATAATGCCTTGAAGCTGACAGCAGGTATGTATTACCGGAGCCGATTGATATCTTGCTCCAGTCTGTGGATGAACCATTATAATAAACATCCTTTAAACCGCTGCAATAATTAAAAGCATTAGAACCTATAGTCTTTAAACTGATTGGAATAGTAACACTGACCACACTCTGCGAATTCACGCAGAAACAGAAAGAAGAACTGATCTCAGTTATACCTTCACTGAAGACAATATTTTTTATCTGTGAAGAGAATATTCCGGTTCCATCCTGGGCTCCTCCATATGTAATCGACCCTGAACCATAAATTGTAACCTTTCCTGATGAATCACGTGCTCCTATAGCATAAGGTCCATAAGTACCAAACTCTATTCCGCTGATAGTCCTGCTCCCCCAGACAACTGTCCTCAGACTGCTGCAGCCGCTGAAAGGATTAGTCCCAAACGTAGCCCCGGCAGGTATCGTGATGCTTGCAAGGCTGGAGCAATTCCGTAAGCAGCCCCTTCCGATCTCCGTAACGCTGCTCGGAATGGATATGCTGGTCATATTGCTGCAGCCTTCAAATGCAGACCGGCTTATGGATGTCACCCCGTTCTGTATTACGACTTTTTTTACGGAAGATCTTCTGCTGTACCATGGAGCAGATGGATCAGCTATATCGGAGCCATAGCTTGGCATAGTACCGGTACCGGAAATCGTCAGCGTTCCATAATCATCAAGAGACCATCTGATGTTTCCTGAGGTTCCGCTTACACTGTCCAGTTCTGCTTCCTCCTCAGAAGCAGCGGTCTCTTCTTCGGGCTTTTCTTCATAACTCCCGGTACTTACTTCTACTGTATCAACATTTTCAACAGTAATATTCTCTGTGCTTTCAGGTTCAGCAACAACAGCCTCTTCTAAATCTGTTTCTTCGGTTTCGATTCCTTCGGCTGTCACTTCTTCGGACTCGGAAACAGTTATTTCTTCCTGAACATAATCATTAAATGTCTCCTTTTCATTAGGAGCGAATACTATCTCTTCTGTTGCCGTTTCGACAGTATCGTCTGTATAATGTAACTCTTCTGTAGACGACTCCTGTACGTTCACAATATTTTCTGAATATACTTCCTGCTCTTCGGCTGATGATATTACACAGCACATTAATATCAGTGAAATGGCCAGCAGAAGTGATACTATTTTTTTCATAAGTTATGCCCCTCCTAAAGATGCATTATTTTATTAATCCGAAGTATTGTACATTAAACAAAATGAAAATATCACCTTGTATTTTGCATTGTCAACCCTCGGTATAAACTTCCATCTATGACGGATTTTTACAGAAAGAATTTCACACTCTCGACCGG
>JABUTA010000267.1 GCA_021443845.1 Parasporobacterium sp. | reverse complement strand
TGTCATAACTTACATTTTAACTGAAGGAAGAGCCGTTGGCTCTTTTTATTTGGCTTTTGAATTTGCACCATTATATGGGCTTTATCTCCATACTTGCAAGTTTCTTGAAGTATTCGTATCTGCCCTTTGCTTCTGCTTCCTGTTTTGCAAACAGTTCTTTTGCTTTCTCTGGATTCATGCGCTCAAGTGCAGTGTAACGAACCTCGTTATGCAGGAAGTCGATATAATCTGTGCTTGCTTCCTTACTGTCTAAGATGACAGGGTTCTTGCCTTCTTCACGCAGATGCGGGTCGTAACGAAGCAGGTTCCAGTATCCACTGGCAACAGCCTGTTTTTCTTCGCTCTGAGCCACTTTCATACCGCCCTTGATACCATGGTTGATGCACGGAGCATAAGCAATAATCAATGACGGTCCCTGATAACTTTCTGCTTCAGTGATAGCCTTGATACACTGGTTCATGTCAGCACCCATGGAAATCTGTGCTACATAAACATAACCATAGCTCATAGCAATCTGTGCAAGGTCTTTCTTCTTAACATCCTTACCACCTGCAGCAAACTGTGCGGTTGCACCGGTCGGTGTTGACTTCGAAGACTGTCCGCCTGTGTTGGAATATACTTCGGTATCGAAGACCAGAATGTTGATATCTTTACCGCTTGCCAGAACATGGTCCAGACCGCCGAAGCCGATATCGTATGCCCATCCGTCACCACCGAAGATCCACTGGGATTTCTTAGCCAGATATTCTTTCTGCTTCAGAATTTCTTTTGCAGCATTGCATCCGCTGTTGCATCCGTCACAAGCTTCTAATGCAGCAACCAGTTTCTTCGTTGCAGCACCGTTCAGGGATGCATTTGCGAAAGTATCTACCCACTCTTTTGCAGCTGCCTTAACATCTTCATTCTTGCCTTCTGCCAGGATCTTCTCAACTTTTTCTTTCAAAGCTCCGCGGATTGCATTGTTTGCAAGAACCATACCATAACCAAATTCAGCGCCGTCTTCGAACAGGGAGTTCGACCAAGCCGGACCGCAACCTTTGCTGTTAACCGTGTACGGTGTAGACGGTGCGGAGTTGCCCCAGATAGAGGAACATCCGGTTGCGTTTGCAATGTATGCATGATCGCCGAACAGCTGTGTAACCAGTTTTGCGTACGGTGTTTCGCCGCAGCCTGCACACGCACCACTGAACTCTAAGTACGGTTTCTTGAACTGGCTTCCCTTGACAGAAGCTTCTTTGAATTTTTCAAAGACTTCCGGTTTTTCTTCCAGTTTTACAGCATATGCGAAGACTTCCTGCTCCGGCATTTCTTCTTCAAGCGGCTTCATCACAAGGGTTTCTGCCTTGTTGTTTCCAACGCAGACATTGACGCAGGAACCGCAGCCTGTGCAGTCTAATACAGACAACGTCATGGCATATTTCATGCCCGGAAGACCTGTTGCATCTGCTGTCTTCAGCTGAGCCGGTGCAGCTTTGACTTCTTCTTCTGTCATGATAACCGGACGGATTGCTGCATGCGGGCAAACCAGTGAGCACTGGTTGCACTGAATACAATTATCCGGATTCCAGGACGGAACATCGACTGCAATACCACGTTTTTCATATGCAGATGTTCCCGGAGGTGTATTACCGCCAACATAATCCATGAAAGCAGATACCGGCAGGCTGTTGCCGTCCTGTGCGTTAACCTTCAGCTGAATGTTATTAACGAAATCTAAAATGTCCTTACGGCCTTCTGTGTAAATGGTTCCCAGAATTTCATCTTCTGCATTCTTCCAGCTTTCCGGAACTTCTACTTTAACAATCTGCTGTGCGCCTGCATCGATTGCAGCGTAGTTCATGTTGACAATGTCATCACCTTTACGTCCGTAAGTCTTCTTTGCAGCTTCCTTCATAAGACGGATTGCTTCTTCACTTGGAATGATTTTTGCCAGTTCGAAGAACGCGGACTGCAGAACGGTATTGATTCTTCCGCCAAGACCGATTTCTTTACCAATCTTGATACCATCGATGATGTAGAAGTTAATGTTGTGTTCTGCCATATAGCGTTTTGCCTGGCCCGGGAGGTGCTCTTCAAGTTCTTCCGGAGACCATGAGCAGTTCAGCAGAAATGTGCCGCCGTCTTTGATATCCTGTACCATATTGTACTTACGGACATAAGAAGGATTGTGGCAGGCAACAAAATCTGCCTGATCGATCAGGTAAGTGGATTTAATCGGGGTTGTTCCGAAACGCAGATGAGAAACGGTAACACCGCCGGATTTCTTGGAGTCATAATCAAAATATGCCTGTGCATACTGATCTGTGTTATCACCGATAATCTTGATGGAGTTCTTATTTGCACCAACAGTACCGTCTGCGCCTAAGCCCCAGAACTTGCAGCACTTAATGGTATCCGGAACGGTAACCGGCTTATAAGAAGCATCCAGAGACAGATGTGTTACATCGTCTTCAATACCAACAGTGAAGCGTTCTTTTTCTGTATTGCGAAGAACTGCGATGACATGAGCCGAGTTTGTGTTTTTAGAACCAAGTCCGTAACGGCCTGCAAAAATCGGGACATTATGGAATTTGGTTCCGCGCAGAGCTGCGCAAACATCCAGGAACAGCGGCTCACCTGCAGAACCCGGCTCTTTTGCACGGTCCATAACGCTGATTTGTTTTACGCTGTCCGGGATAGCATCAATGAGATGCTTTGCACTGAACGGACGGAACAGGCGAACTTTTACGATACCGTATTTGCCGCCCTGTGCATTCAGGAAATCGATTGCTTCTTCTGCAGTTTCGCATACAGAACCCATTGCAACGATGACGTGTTCTGCCTGCGGATCACCGTAGTAATTGAAAAGACCATAGTCGGTGCCGATCTTTTCATTGATTTTGTTCATGTATTCTTCTACAACAGCCGGAAGTGCATCGTAATTGCTGTTGCAGGCTTCTCTTGCCTGGAAGAAGATATCGGTGTTCTGTGCAGAACCCAACTGACATGCTCTTTCCGGATTAAGTGCTTCTGATTTATAACGGTCAACCGCATCCATATCGACTAAATCCTTGAGATCTTCATAATCCCAAACTTCAATCCTCTGAATTTCGTGAGAAGTTCGGAATCCGTCAAAGAAATTCAGGAACGGAACTCTTCCCTTAATGGCACTGCAGTGTGCAGCCGGTGTTAAGTCCATGACTTCCTGTACGCTGCTGCTACAAAGCATTGCAAAACCGGTCTGGCGGCATGCATAAACATCAGAGTGATCACCAAAAATGGAAAGTGCGTGAGATGCAATCGCACGAGCTGATACGTCAATGACTGCCTGCAGTCTTTCGCCTGCAATCTTGTACATGTTCGGGATCATCAGTAACAGACCCTGAGATGCCGTAAAGGTTGTGGTCAGTGCACCAACGGTCAAAGAACCATGAACAGCACCTGCTGCACCTGCTTCTGACTGCATTTCCGTAACAGCAACTTCTCTGCCGAAAATATTTTTCTGACCTTCTGTTGCCCACTTATCCGCAAGTTCCGCCATAACCGATGACGGGGTAATCGGATAGATAGCAGCAACATCCGAATAAGCATAAGAAACGTGTGCTGCTGCGGTATTGCCGTCCATTGTTTTCATTTTTCTGGACATGATATATTCCCCTCCTAATAAAATAAATTGTTTTTGAGAAACATACGGTGAGTATTATAGCATCTGACCTATATGAAAACAAGAATTCTTACTTGTC
>JABUTA010000266.1 GCA_021443845.1 Parasporobacterium sp. | reverse complement strand
ATACCCTTACAGAGGATGAGAAGGCATACCTTTTCTCCCTGCTCGGCATAACATCTGATTCATCAGAAGAAGACACCCAACAGGCAGAGGAATGGCTCGCTGGCCTTATCGGAACAGATGAACCGGAAGAAGTCCCGGAGGAAGCACCTGGAGAAGATACAAAAGAAGGACTCATCGAAGACCTTGAAAAGACAGACGATGCTCCATCCTATGAGGAAGGCATCATAAAAGATACGGTAGGAGATTACAAGCAGGCAGAAGCAGCCGACATGCTCCTGGTAAAACATACATTCGTTGATAAGAGCCTCATGCCTGAAGGAAGGTACACATTCGAGGCACTGTTCGAGGATGCTGACGGGGACGGCGTATCAGACAACGTGGCAGCCCTTCTTGGACAGACCAGTGCATACGTAAGCCTCTATGCCATGGAGGATGACCCGTCATACCTGGTGGGACGTGTGGATACCATGAACTCAGCAGGTGCGGTGCTCACGGACTATGACATAGCATACAACAACAACAGCGGAACGCTCATAGACGACTGCATCTACGACCCGTCGACAGGACTTATCTACGTACCCGTGTCATACCACGAACTGGGAACAGGCGCCGTACAGATGCAGCTGTTATACGCAGCCGACAGGGCTTCTGAAGAGCTTACGACAACATTCACGGTAAACATCAGGGATACCGACAACGGCGAGGCATACTCAGGATCCGTAAAGGCAGACATCTACAAAGACCAGGTAGTGATAGACCTCTCATACGAGGGTAACGTACCTGCAAAATACCTCACAAAGGTAACGGTGAACGGCACCGAGACAGTACAGTACAACTACGATAAGGAGACAGGACTCCTTACCATAGGAAACGTGTCACCTTCATCAGTAGAGGTGGTTGAAGCGTTCTTCAGCGCAAAGGACAACGGAGCGAAGGGAATATTCAAGCCCGCAGAGACACAGACATATGATTTCAGCGGCGGAAAGAAGATGAGCGTAGCAGGCTCAAATATCGTAGGAGCACACACGGTATTCAGCGGACAGGTAATGTATTACCAGTACGCCGGATCAGGTGCATACACAGGAAAGGGCCTCTACGGCACAAGTGCCGATACAATCACGGAGCAGGGAGCGGCAGCCCTCATCAACGCCGTGAACGCAGCCCTCAAGGGCGGCACATCAGTAAGCACATCAGATCTGGTGTACTGGTCAGGCACAGGATATGATTACTGGAACGTAAGGATACCTAAAGGAAGCTATACATTCACCAACCCGTCAGACAAGTCAAAGGTGGACATAACCATCCCGGAGGACATCCAGACACCGCTTAAGTGCACCCATGTGGCAGTAATGGCAAACGGTGCAGGGGATAACGAACTGTTCAACTCAGCATACTCAGGCACATACTGGATGCCCGTGGACACAGCGGTATATGAGTACGACACGATCTGGGGATACGTAAACCCTACACTTCCGTATGACCAGATATGGGCACTCAATGATGACAACCCGGCAGTTGCGAGCGGAAAGATCTCAGCTGCGGACCGTGATGCATCAGGATACCAGTGGTACAACGCCCCCGTATCGGTATCAGTCGTGGCAGTGGATACCACACAGCATGTGGCATACCTTTCGATAGCGACAGCAACGGCAGGCTCACAGTCAGGCTCAGGAATCCTTGCAGTACCTTTCGAGGAAAAGCCGGGATACATCACACTTACCAAGAAGACAAACCCTGCCTCAGCGATAAACGATCATTCAGTCGAGGGTGCGGTATACCTCGTATGCACATCCGCAACAGCAGGATACAAGAGCGGCGGTTACTGGTACGGCTTCGTGACAGGTGCGAACGGCACAGGCTATGCAGCAAGGTGCTCTACAGGCAGCAACTGGAGGCTCCGTGAAAGCTGGCAGAAGTACGGCGGCACGGCAGTCGAAGTCCCCAAAGGGGAATACTACGTAAAGGAGATAATCGCTCCGACAAACGGCGCATATGCACTTGACACAAACCTTTATACGGCATCAGTGAACTCAGGCGTAACCACGCCGGTAACCTCAACAGAAAAACTGTCCACAGTACCTTTATACCTCAAAAAATCCTCACAGGCATCAGAATGGTGCACGGGCAACAGCCTCTACTCATTAGAAGGTGC
>JABUTA010000265.1 GCA_021443845.1 Parasporobacterium sp. | reverse complement strand
ATCACTGTTTGAAGTAATTTCAATAGGTTCACTTAAAGTAAATGTATAATCTGCGGTCTTATTGATCCAGCCATCGATCTTGGCCTGGACAGTAATAGCAAATTCTCCTTTTTCCAATGGTTTTCCGCTGATCTCACCGCTTGTCTCATCAAGTGTAAGACCTTCCGGTAAAACACCTTCAACAATTTCGTAAACAACTGCAGAACCCTCTTTAAGCATCGGATCAACAGATACTGTTTCGGAGAATTTAGCTGTTCTTGCACCGGTAAAGTCAGCACCTTTAATTTCTTCACTGCGATATCCATTGTAATAAGCTGCAGAGTTAGCTTCAGCATAAAGGATTGATTTTGCAACTCCTCTTACCCAATACCACTGTGTATAGGAAATTACATACTCCTGAACGCCTTCCTGTTCTGTATTTTGAGGGATATAAACACCGGTTGCTTCTGCTGTTTTACCGTCAGGAAGAGTCTCTCCTTCAATATAGAAACCGCCATTTTGCTCGCTTCCTGTTTCAGGATTTGTCTGACCTGAAAGATATTCCATACTTGTAGTTGTAAGGATTGTCTGATTGCCGGCACGCACCATAGCGTCAGGCGATGTCTTTGAATCCCAGCCAATCCATCCGTCTGTTGTAAATGGTGCATTTGTACCCCATTCCTGCTGGTACATTTTCACGCCCAGGTTGTAATTGGATGTATTGCACCATCCGCCCAGTCTTGCATATCCGGTCATGGCCGCATTACATTCACCTTCCTGGTAACCGATCTGGAAGCATCTTGTATATACTTCACGCATTGCCTGCTCATCACACCATGCGAAGTGAACGCCTCTGTCTGTTTCCTGATCATTCATCAGGCAGTGTTTCAGATAACATACAACGCCTCTGGTCATAGCACCCTGAACAACTGATGCACAGATTTTTCCGCCCTGCAGACCGTCAGATGAGAAATACTCATTGTTGCGTCCTGAGAAAGGAGATCTGTGATGATCAGCTCCAGGTCCTAACCACTCTGTATTGCCTTTCAGAAGGATTAATTCGCCCATGATGATTCCTTCTCTGTAGGCCAGATCAGGATTCCATGTTGCAGCCATTACATCTGCAGATGTCCACTGATGTGTTGATTCGTAGTTTGTAGGGCTGTCTGCTGCAGTTGTCGATGGCTTATCAATGCTGTCCATGCTTACAGAACCCCATCCATTGTAGACCATCAGTGAGCAGAGCTCATCAAATGTAAGCTGATTCAGGAATGTATCCCACATTGGATCGTCGTATGCTACGCCTGCCATATCTGCCAATTTAATTTCATTATCAGACGATACATACATATAGAAGCTGCTTGCAAGCTGATTTGTATTGCTTCCGGAAAGCTTAAGATCTGTAACCAGTGTTCCTTTAACCTGTGACCAACCTGCCATCAGGGTTTTAGCATCTTCTTTTGTAATGGACCAGTTGTAGCCCTTGTCATCATCATTTTCAAAATACTGTGAATAATTCGCAGTCTTATCCCGTGCGCCTGTCTGATTAGCAGAAACATTGTAATTATCCCAGTAAGAGAATGCACTCAATACCTCATTTTCAAATGTAAGGTCACCTTCGGCCGGAGCCTCCGGGAAGGACAGGTCAAAACCGTTTATCACCACACCAAGCGGATTCGTAGGTACTAAACGGCCGCTATAGTTCTTGCCTGCAAACTGTAATGATTCTTTATCTGCAGCTGTATAGGTAAGCTCTGATGCACTCTTGTTTTCTTCATTGATACCGGCATTACGTGTCATGACGGTCATACCGCTTTCGCCGTCCTTCATCATGCTGTCCGTACGAGTATTTCCATAGCCTGCATCACCTATCTGAGTCTCGCCGCTGTATGCATCCCCATTGTCATTCAATCCGGAGGTGAAAAGTGAAGAGAGCTGGCCGCCGGAATAATCATCCTGTTCGAATGCCAGAGTATTGGCAACTGTGAATTTCACTTCATCATAAGCGTCTCCCTCTGATTCCGTGTCAGTTGTCATATCGAAGTGTGAGCTTTCCATAAGACGAATGGTATAATCACCCTCTTCAAGGATATAAGCACCACGGGTAATTCCATCAGACTGTAACTGGTAAGAATACCAGCTTGCCATATCCTGAGCATTGATTGCTACAACTACAGTCTCAGTCTTTCC
>JABUTA010000264.1 GCA_021443845.1 Parasporobacterium sp. | reverse complement strand
GCAAAAATGGTTGAAACTGTCCATTCATACGGAAAAATCTATCAGGCACACAGCTGCGGCTATATAGAGCCACTCATTCCCGAACTGATAGATATCGGCGTGGATGCCATCGACACACTTCAGGCAGGCTCAAACCCTAACCTGGGTGAACTCAAGAAAAAATACGGGGACAAGATAACCTTCTGCGGCGGCTTTGACAATCAGTATGTACTGGAGCAGCCGGGAGCAACCCCTGAACAGATAAAGGCGGAATACCGCAGGGCAGTGGACCTTCTGGCTCCGGGAGGAAGCTATGTTGTATATCCTATCACCATAGGATTTGATTTCATGGGACCTTTCATGGAAGAACATTTCAGCTACGGCATGGGATTCTACGCCGACCCGTCCCACAGGTAATAAATACCTGCCGGTAACATTACCATGCAATCATGAAATAAAAAGGATTGTTTAAATATGACAAAAATAAACTCCCGGAGATGCATGTCAGTCTTCGGGAGTTTTAACGAATTATTTTTCGCCCATTAATTCTGCATTTGATTTTGTGACACCTTCAGCATTAAGGCCTGCTTCCGCCCTGTATTTCGCATCTCTGGCAGCAATACGGGCTGGCTTGAAAAGAATAATCAGCACGAGGCTTATTATACCGAGGATTGCGAAGATTCCGAAAACAACCGGGAATCCGGCTTTTGCACCAACGATTGCGACAAGCATAGGTCCAAAAGCCTGGATTACATTGATGGCAGGATTTTCCCAGCCCCACACGGTTGCAAAGTCCTCACGTCTCCAGTACTGAGCTGCTGAAGAAACACCGAAATTCGATGCAGCACCTTCAAAAACACAGAGCAGAGCCAGGCTTATCATTAATGTAGGAAGAGATTGGATAAAACCAAGGACACCGCTGATGATCATGAGAACTGATGATATGATAATAGCTTTTTTTGTTCCGAATTTTGTATCTATTACACCGAGCAGCCAGCTGCCGAAGCATGCAACTACACATACGCCAAGCATCTGTATGTTGCCGTATTTTTCATATACTTCAGGATAGAGGTTAAGTATATTGATGATCTGGCACATCGCGCCTACTGAGGATGCAAGCAGAAGACCCTGGGGAATAACAAGCAGCCAGAAATCGCCCATCTTCAACGTGTTGCCCAGTTTCCATACGGAATTCTTTTTTGCGGCAATTTCCGCTTCCATTATTGCTCTGGCAGCATCCGGAGTAAGAGATCTGTCATTATCCCTGTAGCATCCTGCCTGTTCAGGATAGTCCTTTAAGAAGACAGCTCCTAAAATAAGTACAATAACAGATACTATAAGATACGGCGCATAGGCAAGGAGAGTTCCCATCCTCATCCCCATGCCATTGTACATAAAATATTTTGTAGCAAATAATGAAAGAAAAGCATTTGTGATAGGGAATGCAAATGTTGCTATACCCATTACCGTGCCTTTTCTCCTTGGGAACCACTGTCCTACCAGAATACCCATGATAAGCGTAGCACCGACAAGAGAGAAGAAGATGGCACACGCAAAGAATATCAGCCATAATACTTCACTCACGAATACGGTTGCCATGAGAACTCCGAATATCAGAGAAATTATTTCAAATATGAGGGCCAGCTTCTTGACACTTTTGGCAGTTGCAACTTTTCCTGCAGCTGCAAACTGGAAGACGATGGTAAGCAGTACCGTAATGGTATATACGGTAGATACCATATTCGGATTCCATCCGAAAAATTCAGCATTGCCGCCGGCCTGGATATTCTGTGCAAAGCTGTTGAATATGCAGTATGTATAGAAGCCTGCAGCCTGAAAAAGAATAAGTATCCATCCACGGAAACCGAAATTAATAGATTTTTTCTGAGTCATATGTTACCTCCGTTATTTTCTTCTGTCAGGTTTATATGGGGCATTCTTTACGGTTGCCCTGATCATTGTCCGGCGTTTTCCTTCATTTCCGTGAAGTACCAGCAGCTGCGTGCCTTCCTTCGCATATTCGATTTCCAGATTTGTGATTGAAATGAAGGACCTGCCGTATAAGCTGTAGCCTCTGTTTGAAGCCCATCCCACCATTTTGTGGTCCATGGAAAATACTGGTGTGAATCCCTGAATTCCCGATGCGTTTTCTGCTACTACGGTAGGAAGCGGAAGCTGTTCCACAGGATCGTTTTCCTTGTCGAA
>JABUTA010000263.1:11667-13138 GCA_021443845.1 Parasporobacterium sp. | reverse complement strand
TTATAAGCATGTGATCCGCCTTTGAAGCAGATCCAGCACCAGTTCTTTCCGTTCTGGAAAGTATCAGGCATTGAATCAAGCAGGCCATAGGCTAATTCCTGATGTCCCTCCAATTCGAAATCAGCTGTTCCGTTACCGTTGTAGAGATAGCTGATTGGGAAATCAGGACCAAAGCTTTCAATTGCTGCTTTTACATCTTCCCAGCCTGCACCGCCAAGTGATGCGTCAGGACCTGAGTATAAGCCGTACCAGGAAACAAGATCCAGATCACGCATAAGTATAGCATTCACGGTACACCTTGATCCCATAGAAAATCCTGCAAATGCTCTGTGATCACGGGTTGCAATGAGATTCTCTTCACTGGTATCACCGCATGCATATGTGGAATACCGGGATTCCACGAAGGGAACGATAACCTGACGGAATTCCTGCGCGAATCTGGACCAGTCTTCCACGTTCGTGTCCTCACCGGTGATACACGTAGGAGCCACGAAAATCGTTGGTTCCATATCGCCCTTTGCTGTCATATTGTCTATCATGGCCTTTGTGGTTTTACCCATGGCCTTTGTGCCTTCGTAAACAGGTTCATCACTCAGCCAGTAGTATTCGCTTTCACCGCCGCCATGCATTAAATATACAATGTTATACCGGTTAGCAGGATCGTATCCATATGGAAGGTATACCTGAAGGGTCTTTTCTGTTTCCTGAGTCTCATCAATTCCGAAGAGAGGAGTCTTATAAGTAAGAGTCTCCAGTGTACCTGTTTCATCAATTGGTTTTGTATACTTATCCTTGAGAGGGATTCTGGTCGAGAACGAAACTTCATATTTTCCGCACTCACATATCCCGTTATCGAATACATGCTCGTGTCCGCTTGCAGCCGTGGCAGCAGATGCAATGGAAAGAGTCATAACCATGCCTAATAATAAAGCTGTTATTTTACGTTTTTTCATAATTGGCCTCCTCGAATATTTTTGCTTTAATATAAGATTATTCGGTTTTTGATGCCATTGAACTTGACCATGAGGTTATTTTTTTGCCTCATAATAATAGCTGCATTGGAAAAAATTAAAATTTCAATTAACAAGACATACGAAAGGTTCTTCTGCGACTGTCGTAAAAGCCCATTCATAAATGAAACGGATGGGCTTTTTATATGTTTATGACATTTATGACTTGCGAAAGTATTATTAAGGCTCCGTTTCCCCGGTATTTTCCTTAAGGGAGGCAAATGATATTGTCAACCATTATTGACAATATCACAGCCATACAGGCTATAATATCTTCCTTAAAGGCATCGCTGATGATGAGGAGAGGGATTTTGTTGTAGCCATATCTGAAAAGCAGCAGGAAAAGCTGCGTTTCCATATCGGAGATGAGATCAAGGGAACCGGGTGGACAAAGCTGCATCCGGAATTTGAATTTGCCGATTACTACCGTGCCGGCGGATTAAAGAAGATCACGGCAGCAG
>JABUTA010000263.1:6575-8796 GCA_021443845.1 Parasporobacterium sp. | reverse complement strand
GCTGTATCCCTTACGGATGAGCAGGTCAGTGAAGTGTTCGGATATATAGCAGAAAAGACAGACTGACCTGGCCTGCATGGTATAAATGTACTGTTAATGAAGCACATAAAAATGTATAATGTAATCCATGGGGCGGGCGGCTGCTCCATGGATATTTTTATAACGGATATTTTTACAATCTTTTACAGATTTTTCCGATAGAGGCGGATTATTATGGCGATATTTGTGTGTAAACAGTGCGGCGGCCAACTGGAGGTTGAGCCGGGACAGACTATCCTGGAATGTGAATATTGTGGATGCCATATGACAGTGGATGAGTTTTATCATGACACGGACCGCAAAAATGCAGCTGAGGACAGCCACCCAAAGCCGAAAAAAAAGAAGCCGGATCCCGACAGGGACACAGCAGAAAAATCGAAAGACAAAAGGAATCAGGAAATTTATGAAAAGGCGGCAGCTGTCTTCGGAAGGCTCAGCCATCTGTCAACTGATGAAGCCCTGCGCGAGCTGAGGGAGTCCGAGTACCAGTTCAGGTGCATTTCAGGATATCTGGATGCGGAGGAGATGGCTGATAAATGTTCAAGGCTCTGGGAAATAAAGATGCATGAGGACGATGCCGAAATTGTGCGTACAGAACACACTAAGACTGTAAACAAAAAACATACGGAAGAGGTAGAGCCGGTATCAATATTCTCTTTTCTTTTAGTGCTGGCAATATTCATAAGGGTGATGGCTTTTGTTGCATGCGGTAAATAGTTATTATTTGATCAGCAGAATTCATCTGTACCCTGAAATCATAATTTTTATTAATTTCCAAAACAGGCAGGAGAGGAATCAAAGCAGGCTGCCAAGAGTGCAAAATCATACATATCCATAATGTCATTTTCAAGGGACGGACTGCATTCAAATTGCGTTAGATATTAGTTTGACTCAATCTTCAGTAAACACTAGGATTATTCGCCTCTTTGACAGGGCATAAAGTGTCTTTATGATTATGTTGATTTTCTTCATATAATGGAGTATATTATCCATTAACCGGAGAAAACAAACATGATAGTTACTGCTGAACAATTATTATTTGAACATAGAAATTTCAAAGACCCCCATCATAAAATTCAGTCCTTGGTTAAAAAAGGGGAACTGATTCCGTTAAAAAGGGGTTTATATGAGACAGACCCCAAAGTGCCTGGCTATCTGCTGGCAAATGCAATTCTGGGACCATCTTATCTGTCTTTTGAATATGCTCTTTCTTATCATGGCATGATTCCCGAGAGAGTTAACATCTATACTTCGGCTTCATTTAAAAAGAGAAAAACCGTAGAGATAACCAATCAATTTGGAACATATAAGTATAATGATGTCCCCGAAAAAGTATTTCCATACGGGTATACAAGAGTGCTGCTGAATGGAAGGCCGTTGCTGATAGCGTTAAAAGAAAAGGCTCTGTGTGATCAGCTCTGTGCAATTCCGCCGATAAGAGGTTATGCAGATTTTGTTGATAATCTGTTCGATGGTCTTCGAATCGATGAAGATATTTTTGATGAACTGGACGCCGGAAAGATATACCGGATAGCGCCGTTATATCATAAAACCAATCTTGACCAGCTGGTAAAGCTTTTAGAACGCAGGAGATAACAAGATGAATGAAGCTATTTTATCCATGATGGAACGATATAATCCTGTTGACAGTGAGGACTACGAAAATGCATTGAAAGAGATTGTTCAGGAGGTGGCTCTGGTAGGTCTGGCAAGGAGTGATTTTTTTTCTAAGGCAGCATTTTACGGAGGGACAGCATTGCGTATATTTCATGGGCTTCCGAGATACAGCGAAGATCTGGACTTTTCACTGGACAGTCCTGATGAGTCTTTTGATATCGCTGAATATCTTCCTTATGTTGAAAAAGAACTTGGTGCGTATAATTTTTCAATGACAGTCCGTAAAAAAGAAAAAAGTAAAATCACGCCAATACAGTCCGCTTTTATAAAAGGAAATACAGTTCAGAATATTTTAGAGATAACATCTAATGATTCAGCAGCTTATGGTTTAAATCCGAATGCTGTGGTGAAAATCAAGTTTGAGATTGATACGGCTCCTCCTGCAGGTGCCTGTTACCAATATGTAAGTTCTGTTAATCCAGCCTCGTACAGGGCAAGGCTGTATGATATGCCGTCTCTGTTTGCAGGAAAGATACATGCCGTACTGTGCAGGGATTACAGGCAC
>JABUTA010000263.1:3788-5852 GCA_021443845.1 Parasporobacterium sp. | reverse complement strand
TTATGAATGACCACTCCCATGCGGTGCATGGCTCCTATGGAAGTGGTATCTTAAGGCAGTCGTGACACTTACACCTTTCGGACCGTATAAGCGGCTGTCCGTACATACCAGGGGCATCCATATGCCCTCTATGCTCTCAGGCACGCAGCCTTTGAACAATACTTTGTGGATTCAGTTCGTGGAATCCTGACACTTCAGGTGATGACAGGAAGCGGAAATCATCCGTTGTCTTCCATGCGTCAGGAACAGCCTTCCTGAGTATGTTAGCTGCTGCATTCAGGTCAGCATTGACCAGAAGGCCGTTATGGCAGCGGTAGAGCCCACGTCTGATGCGTTTCCCTGAGAAAATGGCTCCGGCATCATCCTTTCCATATAAAGGTATGTAGTCCATTGCAGTGATATCTGCCCTGGATGTATAAGACTCTTCCTGGAGGGACACAGTCATGCCACAGGTTTCTGCTTTGTAGATGATCATTTCCCTCAGACGGGCTATGGGCATGGCTGTGAAGTTCCGGTTATTTACCTTCCCGAGGCTGCAGTTCTGCTTCCAGTACCTGTTGGTTCCCAGCACCAGAATGCCGACCTCATGCCTGAGGCACCACCTTACGATTGATGTGCTTATCTTATGCAGCTGGTCCCGGCAGAAATTCGCATGGCGGAATGAGATGCTTTCAAGCATGCTGGAATGTGCTGATTTTATGTTATGGCCTTTTGTTATCATGCCTGTATACTTTGCCTTCAGGATGGCATTCTTCCTGTTTTCGGATAATATGGCACCGCCCTTGTATATAACGGATGAGCCATCCGTACATGCTATAGCTGCGATGTTATCAATACCGAAATCGATACCTGCCATGTTTGTCCCTGCCGCTGATACGGCATCACTTTTTACTTCCATTACAATGCCCAGTATGTATCTTCCGTAGTATGGCTTTACCGTCATCTCCTTAAGGTTCCCCTGAAGAAAACCGCCTGTGAGCATATGCCTCACCTTGGTCTTCGGAAGCTTGAGCTCATAGCCTTTTATGCTGCCGGTTTCATCTTTCACAGGGTAGAGCACGGCATCCTGGTTCGTGATCCCGAAAGTACATGTATCTGACTTTACATAGTGAGGCATACGAGGCTTTCCCCGGAAATCTTCCGGGGAAGCCTTATACTTCCTTAATGCTTTGAGCCAGCTGGAAAAGTCCTGGCACGCTTTTTTCAGGACATGCTGTGCGGTCTGCATGGGGAGTCCACGGAAATAATCAGGGTTTCCCGTCACCCTCATCAGCTTCTCGAGATGTGAATAGCCGATGACGCGTTTTACGCGTATTGAGGGATATGCAGCTTCCAGGAGCCTTACTTCAGAGAATACTTCCTTTTCGTTGACTGAGAGCAGATCCCTGCCGTAACCAGTGAATATCTGCCTTATACGGAAGAGAGCGGCATTATACAGGAGTTTGGCCATATGGGCATGGTCATCCAGGTACCCGTACAGCGGATGGTCCCCTGAAATGATTATCTGCCTTGTGATATACATATGGATAGCTCCTTTAAAATGTGCTTTATATATGTTAATATTATAATATATCGGATATAAGGTGTAAAGGATAAACGAACAGATGTATGTAAAAAGAAACGGGCAGAGCTACTATACCAACCGTCACAGCTG
The DNA here is from genome assembly GCA_021443845.1 of Parasporobacterium sp. Lineage (GTDB taxonomy): Bacteria > Bacillota > Clostridia > Lachnospirales > Lachnospiraceae > RGIG5612. The sequence continues at coordinate 4,198 of JABUTA010000263.1, read as the reverse complement.
TTTCCTGCTGCAGTACCACATAGTGCTTGTGACTAAATACAGGCATCCGGTGATCGAAGGTGCAGTACGGCTGAGCCTGTATTCAAAGATACGGGACCTGTTCAAAGAACGTGGGCTTAATATACTTGAACTGAACGGAGAGGCAGACCATGTGCATATACTTTTTGAAGCGGATCCGATGACCTCTCCGGGAGAACTGGTAAATGTCCTTAAGACACAAACTTCAAGATTCGTTCGGAAATTTTATGGGGAAACAGTGCTTAGAAAATGGTACTGGAAACCATATTTCTGGTCCGACAGTTATTTTGTCACTACGGTCAGTGAGAACAGTCTGAACAATGTCCGGGAATATATCAGGAATCAGGGCATCAGATGAGCATTCACCCACGCCCATGCAGGTATTATGGACG